>NZ_CALPDA010000002.1:0-231501 GCF_943193145.1 Adlercreutzia aquisgranensis
GGGCCCCGCGCTAGCATTGCCTTCTTGGCGAAAATCAATCCAGGAAATCAGTTGACAAAACTATAGGAACACCCCCCTTGCCTGCTTCGCCTGCCTCTGCCGGACAGCCGCCCCCCTCGCCTGCTTCGCCTGCCTCTGCCGGGCGGTTGGTGGCTTGCGAATGTAACGGGAGACGTTTATGGCAATCGAAACCTGCCATAAACGTCTTCCGTTACAGAAAATCGTACATAATCGTCGTTCATTACAGCGATTTCTGCCATAAACGTCGTTCGTTACATGGGCAGGTCGGAAAGGCGTCCTCGACGGTCGTCCGCTGCGTCTGTTGCGTTCGTTGCGCGAAATCGCCGCGCCGCGCGCTGGCTGTATAGGGTGGGTGTCGGCCGCCAGCTGTATAGGGTGGGCGCCGGCCGTTGGCTGGATCGTGCGCGCAATGGTTGCCTGCTGGGCCGAACGGCCGTCGGACGCCGTCTGTCGGCCGCACCGAGCGAGCGCCGGGTGCTCGCTTGCCGCCCACCGCGGGTATTCGAGCACGCTGTTGGGCGCTCGCTTGCCGCCTGCTGGGGGGAGTCGCGCTCGTCGTAGATGCTTGCGGCTTTTGGGTGGCGAGAGCCCAGGCGGCCTCGTCGGTTGCCAGGCGCCGCTGCGTTCAGGCGATTTCGATGCGAGGCAGCGGGATGTCGTGGGGTTCCGCGGGCACTCGGTCCACCTGCTGCTCGGCGAAGGCGAGGCCGCTTACGAAGGGCTGCCGGCCGCCGCGTCTGTGCGACTCGCTCATGACCTGTGCCAACACGGCGTCGTAGTAGCCGCCTCCGTAGCCCAGGCGGCGCCCGGCAGCGTCGAAGGCAACCAGCGGCACCACGAAGGCGTCGATGCGTTGGAGGCTCACTGCGGGGATGCCGGCATCGGCGAGCGCGGCAAGATCGACGGTGCGCAGCGGGTGCCCCAGGAAAAGCTTGCGCGCGATTTGCAGCCGGTCGGCGTCGAACGTCACGAAGGACATGGCGCGCGGGCCTTCGGCGGCAGCGGGGTCCGTCCGATGGAGCACGGGAAGACAGACCGACCATCCGGCCTGCAGGGCAAGGTCTACCAGATGGCCGGTGGGCGCTTCGCTTCCCATCGAGTCGTAGAGGGCTACAGAGGGCAAGCCCGCATTGCAGGCCGCAGCTGCGATTTCGGCGAACAACCGCTCGCACGCTGCTTCCCCGCGTTGCTGGCGCTCCAGCGCATCGACGGCATCTCGGCGCCGAAGCGCCTCTTCGCGAAGAGCCTGCTTCTGCTTTTCTGCGCAGGTCATCGGCATCCTTTCCGCACTTTCAAAATGTCTGGCAGGCATCCGTTTGTCGACGGATCGGGGTTGGGGATCGCGGGCCTTTGCCGTCAGGGTAACATGGCGCGTGCCTGTTCTGGCTGTTGGCGGCGTCCGGCGCCAAGACGCTCGGCTTGCGGCGGCATGTGAGAGCGGGCGACGAGCGGCGACCTTGTTGCCGATGATACCCATTTATCAGGAGGCATCCATGGACATTCAAAACGTTACGGTGGCCGGCGGCGGTGTGCTGGGCAGCCAGATTGCGCTGCAAAGCGCCTACAAGGGCTTCTCGGTTACCATGTGGCTGCGCAGCGAAGGCTCCATCGAGCGCACGCGCCCGAAGCTGAAGAGGCTGCGCGGCATCTACAAGCAGACGCTTCAGGCTATGAAGACCGACCCGAGCGCCTACTGCCGCGGCCTGGCGGATTCCCCTGAGACGTCGCCCGAGCAGCTGGACGAGCTCATTGCGAAGGTGGATGCGGCCTTCGACAGCCTGGTGCTGACCACCGACCTGGAGCAGGCCTTCGGCGGCGCCGACATGGTGGTTGAGGCCATCGCCGAAGTCATCGGCGAGAAAGAGGCGTTCTACTCGTCCATCAGCGGCATCCTTCCCAAGCAGGCCATTCTGTGCACGAACTCGTCCACGCTGCTGCCCAGCGCCATGATGGACTTCACTGGGCGTCCGGACAGGTTCCTGGCGCTGCATTTTGCCAACAATATCTGGAAGAACAACACCGCCGAGGTCATGGGCACGGCGAAGACGTCGGCCGCGTCGTTCAAGGCGGTGGTGGAGTTCGCGCGGGCCATCGGCATGATTCCGCTTGAGCTGCACAAGGAGCAGCCGGGCTATCTGCTCAACAGCATGCTGGTGCCGTTCCTGAACGCCGCCGAGGCGCTGCTGGCCAACGACATCGCCGACGTGGAGACCATCGACAAGGCGTGGATGCTGGGTACCGGCGCGCCGCTGGGCCCGTTCCGCATCCTGGACATCGTGGGACTGACCACGGCGTACAACATCGTGGCCGCAAGCCCTGCCGCCCAAGAGCCGGGCAGCACCGCCGCGCGCATTGCCGCCATGCTGAAGCAGCGCATCGACGAGGGCAAAACCGGCATCAACGCCGGCGAGGGCTTCTACTCCTACAAATAGCATCGATCTGCGGTCGCTGCGGTGGTGGCGCCGACAACAGTTGAGGTGTCGGTATTAGCGGCACCCTCGTGCAGGGTACCTTGACAGCCATAAACGCAGAGCAAGCTCCTGTTGTCTTTGGCCCTGTGCCATAGGTAGGATTTGCGAAGGGGCATTTGCGGAAAAAGCAGCGTCCGCGTAATGCGCCGTAGGATGGCCCCGGGTTGCCTCCGTTGCCAAATGACGAAATGGCAACGGTACGGTTACGAATGAGGCATGAGATGCCCGAAACGTAACCAACGAACTTCGGTTTGACCTGAAAACGCAGCGATGACCTTGTTATAATCTATGCGCATTGTACACTTCAATACAGGTCGAAGGCGCAGGTGCCCTGGGTGGCGAAGCCCCTCGACCCACGGTCTGACGGCCAGCTTCTTCGGCTCGAAAATCGTTTGGAATCGGCGTTTCGGCGCCGGTTTCGCTTATATGGCCGAAAGTTGACCATTCGCATCACAAAAAGGGGCGCTTCTCTACCTCGGCGATGGAGCGCGGAAGATACCGCGCGGCGTCGATGGCGAAGGGCCGGATAGGAGACAGCAGTGCAATTCAAGGCATCGACCGATTACGGTATGCGCGCCATTTTGTACCTGGCTGCGCGAGACACCACCTGCTCGTCAAGGGACATTGCCGAAGATATGTCCATTCCCCGTGACTACCTTATCCAGCTGGCGCAGCTGTTGCGCAACGCCGGCATCATCGAGGCGCGTCCGGGCAAGCACGGCGGCTACCGGCTGGCGCGCCCAGCCGACCAGATCAGCGTGCTGGACGTTATCAACGCCTTGGACGAAGACGCCAAGCAGGCCACGCGGAGCCGCCGCGAGACGCGGACCGGCGGCGAGATGGTGGAGGAGATCAAGCGCGCCTACGACCTTATCGAAGAGTCCATGGACGCGTTCATGTCCAGCCTCACGGTGGAATCGCTTCTGGAATGCGTGACCACCGACCAGTCCAGCCGCACCTACCTTTCCGAACGGCTGACTGCCGAAGGAAAGCGCCTGGCCTACGCGTAATGCCAGCACCCGCTGCTGCAGCGGCGGTCTGGGCATGCATCGACGACCCCGAACAGCGGAGGACGACCGTATCGCCCCACCCATCGTTCGAGCGCCATAGGAACCGCCTCGGTGAGCAACTCCCGGGGCGGTTTCGCGTTTGCGGGTGCAGTCCTTGCGGTGCCTGCGGATGAGGTTGGCGTGGCTCCCGCCGGTGCCGGGCGAGGCCGATGCTGTTCGCACCTGGGCGTCCGGCCGCGGCGGCAGCGTCTGCGCCGACGTTCGGCCACGACTGGCAAGCCCTCGCCGGCGCTCGGCCACGATGGTGTAACCGAATGCCACGGGGCGGTGACAAAGCGCCCCCGGCGGCACCTCGTTCGCTGACCAGGGGGATAATCGCAGTGAAACCCTCCTTACGGCTTCAGGGTTCGCGTTTGCCCCTGCTTCTTGGTCCTTTTTTGGCTCAGATTGCGGGTTTGGCAAAACGGCAGGCCATTGGGTGGCGCGAGGGCGAGAGGTCCCGAACCGTTTCCCCAGATGGCGGAATGTTCGGAGGAGGAAAAGCCGAAGTGCCGGAGATTGGGATTTGCCAAACCCTCAATCTGTGGCGCAGATTGCTGGATGGCGGGTAGGTGAAAGGATGCGGGTTGGCGAATGCTGCATCGCGCATGGGCATATCTTTCGGTGATCTTCGCCATTTTCGCGCGCGATGTGAAGCGCGTGCTGCGCAATCCTGTGGCGCTGGTGGTGGTGCTGGGCATGGCGGTGATGCCGTCGGCCTACGCGTGGTACGTCATCGCGGCGAACTGGGACCCCTACAGCAACACGTCGGGCATGAAGGTGGCGGTGGCCAACAGCGACGCCGGCTTCGACAGCTCGGTTGCAGGGCGGCTGGACGTGGGCGACCAGGTGGTGCAGCAGCTGCAGGGAAACCATGAGCTGGGCTGGGAATTCGTGGGCGCCGACCAGGCTGTGAACGGCGTCTACGAAGGGGAGTACTGGGCCGCCGTGGTCATCCCCGAGGATTTCAGCGAGGACTTCGCCAGCGTGTTCACCGGCGACTTCACGCGACCCACGCTGGACTATTACGTGAACGAGAAGCCGTCCTCCATTGCCCCGAAGGTCACCGATGCCGGGGTGGATGCGCTGCAGAAGGCCATCGACGAGAACTTCGTGAAGCTGGTGGCCGAGCGGGTGGTTGACACCACTCAGGAGGCCGGCGAGCAGGCAGAAGGGAAGGGCGAGGCAGCCCAGAGCAACCTGACTGAGGGCATCGCCAACGCGCGCGAAACCGTGGGCCAGGCGCGGGAGGCCATTGGGAACCTGCAGGTCACCATTGATTCAACCAAGGAATCGGCTGCCAGCGCCGACGATACGCTGGCCCGGCTGCAAGAAGGCCTGGGGCCGCTTGGGGACGCGGTGGCGGAGGCAAAGGCGCTGCTGGACGAAGCGCGCGCCACCGAGAGCGAGTACGGTTCATCCTTGGCGACCAAGGCTACGGAAGGGGCTCTTGTCTTAGGTGATGTGGCAGCCCAAGCCCAGCGGGAGGCGGCTTCCATTGAAGGTGCGGTTCAGCGCGCTTGCGACGATGCGCAGGCGGCCCTGCAGCGGGCCCAAGGGCTTCTTCAGGCGAACGAGAACCTGATCGCGGCTTTGGAGGCCCAGGCCGCCGATCCGGCCATCGCCGCCGACTCGCAGGCGGCGGCAGCGGTTGCGGAAGCCCTTGAGCAGGCGAAAGGCGCGAATGCGGACCTGCAGACCACGGTGGGCGCGCTGCAGCAGGCAACCGATGCGCTCGGTACCACTGCCGTCGCCCTTGAGACGCAGGCCCAGGCCATGGACGAGGCTGCTAGCGCCGCCAGCGAGTCGGTGCGTCAGACCGCGGCCGACTTCCAAGCGAACGTGCTGCCCGCCATGACCGGCAGCCTGGACGAGCTGGCCGATGCGTGCGGCACGCTTCAGGGCGCCCTGGCCGGCCTTTCCCCCACGCTTTCCCAGGCGCGCTCGGTGCTCGGCGAGCTTGAGACCATGCTGACCTCGGCGTTCTCGTCGCTGTCGACCACTTCCGACGCCTTGGGCACCATGGAGTCGAACCTGGACCAGAACCTGTCGGATCTGCAGGCGCTGCAGCAGTCCTCCACGGTGAGGATGCTCTCGGAATACCTGGAGGCCGACCCCGCCGATGTGGGCGCCTTCATGGCGTCTCCGGTGACGCTGGAAACGAAGCTGGTCTACCCGGTGCGCAACTACGGCAGCGGCGTGGCGCCGTTCTTCACGAACCTGGCGCTGTGGGTGGCGGGGTTCATCTTGATGGCCATCGTACGGATGCGCGTGGACCCGGCGGGGCTGCCGCGGTTCACCGCCGCCCAGGCCTATTTCGGACGGTGGCTGTTCTACGTGGTCATAGGGCTTGTGCAGGGGCTTGTCTGCTGCGTGGGAGACTTGGTCATCGGCATCCAGTGCGAAAGCCCCGCAGCGTTCATCGGCGCCGGGCTTCTGACGGTGTTCGTGGACGTGAACCTCATGTACGCCCTGGCCTTTGCGTTTCGCCACATCGGTAAGGCGGTGGCGGTGATTCTGCTGATCATGCAGATACCGGGCTCGTCGGGGATGTTCCCCATCGAGATGATGCCGGCGTTCTTCCAGGCCATCCATCCGTTGCTGCCCTTCACGTACTCCATCGACGCCATGCGCGAGGCTATCGGCGGTTTCTACGGGCTGGATTACCTGCGCGACATGCTGACGCTTGGGCTGGTGTTCGTGCCGGTGGGGCTGGTTATTGGGCTGGGCATTGGGCGCGTGGATTTCAACCTGAACCTGATGTTCGACGAGAAGCTGGCCAAAACCGACCTGTTCGCCGCCGAGCCGGCGCACGCCTTTGCAACTGAGATGGCCGGTAGCGCAGGTGCGTTGTTAGGCGGCCAAGCGGGCGTGGCGGCCGGCGGGGGTGAGGTGCCGGGCTGCGAGGGTGCGGCGGCTGGCGGCGTGAGTGGCGAAGGCGCGGCGGCTGCCAACGTGGGCGGCGATGGCGCGGCGGCTGGCGACGGCGGTGCAGCCGCAGGGATTGGGGCTGCGCGCTTCAGGACCCACACTCTGGTGCGGGCGCTGCTGAACGTTGACGAGTTCCGCGAGTCGGTGCTGCGGCGGGCGACGCGGTTCCGTCGGCGCTACAAGTGGCTTGCAGCCATCGGCTGGGCGGCTCTGTTCGCGCAGCCGATAGTCACTTTCGCGCTGATGGTGGCCGTCGATGCCGACGTGGATACGCGCGTGGAGATGCTGGTGGCCATGGTTGTTGGGATCATCGCGGTGGACGTGTACCTGATTATGCTTTCGTTCATGAACACTAGCCTGAACAGGCAGCTTGCTTTGGCGAACCTGTCGCCCGAAAGGGTGGGGGCCCAAGCAGCCAGCCAGCTAGGCGGCGCGGAGGGTGCTTCTGCGCCTGGCGACGCTCTCTCTGGCGCGTCCGCTTCCGTCCCTAGCGCAGCCGCTCCTTCCGAGGGCGCTGCCTTTTCCGATGCCGCCGCGAACTCCGCCCCCTCCGCGGACTCTTCCGGCATCGTTGCATCCTCCGGCATTTCTGCGTCTGGCGACACGCCCGCTGCTCCCAGTAGAGCCGCTCTTTCCGCCTCCGACGACACCGCCCCTTCTGCACCTTCCGCCCCTTCCATCCCTTCTGCTACCTCGAAAGGCGGTGAGGGCCGATGAAGGCGATCTGGCTTATCTTCTCCGGGGACATGCGCAACCTGCTGCGCAACGCCGTGGCCGCCGTGGTGGTGATGGGGCTGGTGCTGGTGCCGCCGCTGTACGCGTGGTTCACGACGCTGGGCTTCTGGGACCCGTACTCGAACACTGGCAACATCAAGGTGGCCGTGGCCTCCAACGACGAGGGCTACCAGTCCGACCTTATCCCCACGCGCATAAATGCTGGCGAGCAGGTGGTTTCGGCGCTGCGGGCCAACGACCGCTTCGACTGGCAGTTCGTGACCGAGCAGCAGGCCACAGACGGGGTGGACTCTGGCGAGTACTACGCAGCCATGATCATCCCGAAGTCGTTCACCGCCGACTTGATGACCGTGTTCAGCGACCATATCACCGATTCCGCCATCATCTACTACAGCAACGAGAAGGAAAACGCCATTGCCCAACGGGTGACCTCCACCGGGGCCAGCACCCTGCAGGAGACCATCGACCAGACCTTCACCGAAACCGTAGCCGACGTTGCTTTGAGCGCGACGTCGGATTTGACGAACTTCATGAGCGGCGAGGGGGTGCTCGACTACGCGCGCACGCTGGAGTCGCGGCTGGGCAGCACCGTGGACGAGACCGTTGCGGCGGCGGACCAGGCGGCCTCCTATGCCGACCTTATGGCCTCCACGGCGTCGCTGGTGCGGGCGTCGGCGGAGGTGCTCGGGCAGGCGGGGAACGCGCCCGACGCGGTGGTGCCCCTGATCGACCAGGCTCGCGGCGGGCTTGCGGATGCCACGAACGCGCTCGAAGAGGCGGAGAGTGCAGGCGATAGCGCTATGAGCAGCGCGAACGCGTCCTGCGATTCCCTGCAGCAAGCGACTAACACCGCGTTTGCCACCATGGCCGACGATCCGGCCGTAGCGGCGGATATGCTGACCGCGGCGGCTGGCGACGTCCAGGGGCTCGAGCAAACCTACCGGGCCCTGCGCGACCAGCTGTCCGCCGCCGACCCCAACAGCGCCGCGCTACCCGCCGTAGACCAGGCCATTTCCGACTTGCAGCTGCTCGACCAGCGCTTGCGGCAGGCCAGCGGCGCTCTTGCCTCCAGTTCTGGGTCCGTGGACGAGGCGCGCCAGAAGGTGCAGGACTCGCTGAACCAGGCGCGCGATTCGCTGGCCAGCTCGCAGGAAGTCTACCAGAGCACGCTGAAGGGCGAGCTCGATTCTCTGGCCGACAACCTGCAAGCTGTGGGAGCCGATACGGAATCGCTAGCCGCCTCCCTTAAGGAAACAGCCTCCAGCCTGGGGAATTCTGCCGACTCTTTAAGCCAGAACCTGACCGACGCCGAAACAGCGCTGCGTCGTACGGCCGACACGCTGACCACCACGGCCGACGAGCTCTCCCACGCTCGGGACGACCTGGCCGCAGCCCTGGATTCCGGCGACGTGCAGGAAGTGCGCCGCATCATCGGCGACAACCCGTCCTCGGTGGCGCGGTTCCTGTCGGCGCCCACCCAGATTGTTACGCATCCGGTGTACCCTATGGACAACAATGGCAGCGCCATGAGCCCCTTCTACACCAGTCTGTGCCTGTGGATCGGGGCTATCTTCATGGTGGCGCTGATGTCGGTGCAGGTGTCTGCGCAGCGGCAGCGCCAGGTTCGGGAGGTTGTGGGCAGGCCGCTTCGGCAATCGGAGCTCTACCTGGGACGATACGGCGTGTTCTGCGTGCTGGGGCTTTTGCAGGCGCTTATCGTGGCTTTAGGCAACGTGTTCTTCCTGGGCGTGGAGTGCCAGCACTTCTGGCTGTATCTGGCGGCGTGCTGCCTGGCGTCGGTGGTGTTCACGGCCATCGTGTACACGCTCACTGTGTCGTTCGGCAACATCGGTAAGGCCCTGGCCATCATCGGGCTGGTACTGCAGCTGGGCGGCGCCGGCGGTCTCATGCCCGTGCAGATGAGCGCGCCGTTTTTTCAGGCAGTGTACCCGTGGCTGCCCTTCGCTCACTCCATGGAGGCCATACAAGGGGCCATGGCCGGCATCTACGGCAACCACTATCTGGTGAGCATGGGCCTGCTGGCGGCGTTTCTGGTGCCCGTGCTGGTGTTGGGCCTGGTGCTGCGCCGCCCCATCATCCGCCTAAACGACTGGGTGCTAGCCAAGCTGGACGAAACGAAGGTGGTGTAGGGGGAAGGGCGCCGATTGCTCTTCTGTGGCGGATGGGCTGCAACCGCCTTCGTTTCTACGCAGTTTCGCGTAACGGAATGCGCTTTTGTGGCTAATCCTCCCCACAAACGCGTTTCGTTACGAACGCCAGCGCCCGATGTAACCGAAGACGTTTATGGCAATCCAGCTACGCCCGATGTAACCGAAGACGTTTATGGCAATCGAAACCTGCCATAAACGTCTTCGGTTACATGAAATCGTACATAACCGTCGTCCGTTACAGGTTTTTCTGCCACAAACGCCATCGGTTACATCGGGCGCGCGTCTTCGTAGGTCGTCGCACGGCCTGCCGCTGCGGTCCGGCCTGTCGTTACTGGATGTCCAGCCCTTCCAGCTCGGCTAGGGCAAGCACGTAGATCTTGAAGGAGGTCCTCAGCAGCTCGACGGATACGCCCTCGTCGGGGCCGTGCTCGCCGCCCACCCAGTCGGGGTTGGCAATCCAAGGCATGTTCACGCCGAACGACGCGCCCTTCTTGAACTCGCGCGCGTAGGTACCGCCGCCGATGGTGAAGGGCTTGTGCTCGGTGTCGCCGGTGACGTACTGGAAGGCGTCTTGCAGCACGCGGATTTCCGGGTCGTCGGGCTTCACCAAAAACGGTACCATGAGCAGGGTGTTCTCGAAGGTGGCGCTTATCTGGCTGGCCTGGGCGCTCATGATGGACGTGATCTGCTCGCCGGTGATGGAAGTGGGGAAGCGGCTGTCCATGGTTTGTACCAGGCGATCGCCTTCTTTGCGGATGGTGCCGCCCACCACGGTGAGCGGGCCGAAGTACTCGTCGGCGCAGGCGATGCCCACTCCGGCGCCCGAGGTGTCGGACACCAGGCGTTGAACAAGCTCAAGGAAGCTGCGCTCGGCGGGGTTGCACAGGTTGTTGGCCAGCAGGTAGTCCACCAGCAGCATGATGGCGGAGATGCCGCGCTCGGGCCAGGCCGCATGGGCGTTCACCCCGGTGGCGTCGATGCGAACGGTGCCGTTGCTGGCGTCTTCCACGGTGATGCGCTCGGCCGCCGGCAGCGTGGCAGCATCGGCTTTCACCAAGGCCCACGCGTCGCCGGGCACTGCGTTGGTGACCACGCCGCCGTTGATGTCCAAGATGACCGGGTCGGCGATGGGGGCGCTGGTGATGCGTCCGTCGAAGCCGCCCTTTTCGCCGTAGCATACGGGGAAGTCGGCGTCGGGCGTGAACAGGAAGGCGGGGCTGTCGTAATGGTCCAGGTACCAGGCCACGTCGGCCATGGCGGTTTCCTCGTTGGCGCCGAACAGGAAGCGGATGGCGTAGGGCCGCTTTACGTCCAGCTGCGACAGGCACTTCACCGCATGCAGGGCTGTGATTGACGGGCCCTTGTCGTCCAGGCAGCCGCGCCCCATGAGGAAGCCGTCCTTCTCCGTAACCTCGAAAGGCGGGAAGGTCCAGCCAGGACCGGCGGGCACCACGTCCATGTGCCCGATAATGCCCAGCTGGGCGGTGCTGCTTCCGGTGTTGGCCGGCAGGTCAGCGAAACCGATGTGGCCTTCGCAGTTCGTGGTGGGAAAGCCCATGTCCTCGGCGATCTCAAGCGCGCGGGCTAGGGCTTTGGCGGGTCCGGGGCCGTAGGGCTGCCCGGGAGCTGCCGCCGCCAGATCTTCCGTGGAAGGGATTTCCACCAGTTTCGCCAGGTCAGACACGATGGTGTCGCGGTTGGTATCCCAGTAGGCCTCGGCTGCGGTCACAATCTCTTCGCGGTTCATGAGCGCTCCTTTCCCCATTAGCGAACCGGCTTCGCAGCTACGGGTTGCGGGCTGCGGCTTGCAGCAGGGGCGCTGGCTTGGCGGGCGGTGTCCCGCGGCGGGCGGCCCCTTCGGTTCGTTTTGAAGTTGCATACCCTCTCATTATGCGTGATGTAGTCTTCCAGGGTTGGCGGAGGCCCGTTTTGTTTCGGTGCTGATACGTGGCGCACCGACGGCCTGTGCGCCAGTCCGGGCAATGGTCCCCTGTTGCGCGCACCCCCTAGGGTGGCGGCACCGCGAAGGAGCTCGGCATCGTGTCTGGCTTCAGGAACGCCACCATGTACCAGGGCGCATAGACGATGGAGCAGTCGTCGTCGCGCCCTTGGGGGGGGGTCGGCATCGCCGCTGCCATGTTCTCGCGGCGGGCATGTAGGCCGACTCCCATGTTGCCTTCCGCCATACCCCTATGCCATCAACCCCGTCCCCTTGACATGCCTGCGACATGCCATCAACCCCGTCCCCCCGACATGCGATATGCCATCAACCCCGTCCCCCTGACATGTGTGCCCTTGACATGCCCCCGACATGCGACATGCCATCAACCCCGTCCCCCTGACATGTGCCGCCGAGAGTACGAAGGCGCCCCTGCCGCTGGGGACAGGGGCGCCTCTATGGGGGTCGCCACTCGATTGCGGGGTGGCCTCGGCTCTTCGTGCCTTACGCCCCGAAGGCGTCGTCTAGCTTGTTCTTGCCGCTGTACAGGTAGTACACCGACGGGCTGGTGCCGGCCGATTCCAGCAGCACCTGGGCTTTGCTGCCGGCGGCGGCCAGGGCCTTCGCCACGTCGGAGGAGGCGTCGTCCAGGTCGCCGAAGGTGCGCGCGTCGGCCACGCAGGTCTTCACGCACAGCACCTCTTCGCCCTTCTCGCGGCGGTCGGCGCAGAAGGTGCACTTCTCGGCCGTGTTGGCCACGTGGGTGACGAAGTGGTGCTCCTCGTGGGCGGTTGGGCCGTCGGCGCCGTGGTTCGACTCCACCTTGTTCACGATGGAGCGCGCGCCGTAGGGGCAGGCGGTGTCGCACATGCCGCAGCCGATGCAGGTGGCGGCGTCGACGGTCACCACGCCGTCGTCGCCCTTCGTCGTGGCGCCCGTGGGGCACACCTCAAGGCACGAGGGGTTCTCGCACTGCATGCACAGCGTGGGCAGGTAGGTGACTTCCAGGTTGGGGAACGTGCCGGTCACATACTCCTTCACGCCGGACCAGCGGTCGCCGGCGGGAAGCCCTCGCGACACCGCGCAGCCCACGGAGCAGGCGCGGCAGCCGATGCACCGGTCCAGGTTGATGACCATTCCATAGCGAGTCAATTCGATCAGCTCCTTAACTGAGTAACTGGCGTTTCGTTTCGCAGCCGCGCGGGCGCTAGGCCTTCACCACGTCCATCAGGAACGACGAGATGTCCGGAGACTGCGAGATGGGGTCGCGGGTGACGTTGTCCACGAGCGCGTTCATGTTGCTGCCCGGCTCGTCCCACGGGTTGCCCCAACCGCCGTCCACCCAGGCCACGCCCGGCATCACTCGCTCGGATACGCGCAGGGTGAAACGGGCCTCGCCGCGGTGCGATACCGCCTTCACCGCATCGCCGTCCTTCAGGTTGCGCTCGGCAGCATCGGCCGGGTTCAGGCTCAGCTCCGGCTCGGGATGGTTCTCGCGCAGGTAGGGGTTGTTGCGGTACTTGTAATGCACGTAGTGCACGGTGCGGCGGTTCGTGCCGATGAGCGGGTACTGCTCGGCCAGCTCGGGCGAGCCTTCCGGCGTGCCGAAGGCGGGCACGTAGTTCGGCAGGGGATCGTAGCCGTTCTTGCCGAAGGGCAGGTTCACCAGCAGCACCTTGCCGTTGGCGGTGTCGAAGCCGGGTTCGCCGTCGGCTCGCAGGCCGCCGGTCTCGTACTTCTTGTACTCGTTGGTGCCCACCAGCTGCACCGGATTCTTCTTGTACTCCTCGAAGCTGACGCCGCTGGGGCCCAGGGCGTACTGGATGAACTCCTCGTCGGTGGTCCAGGGGTAGCCCTCGGCCATGCCCATGGAGGTAGCCAGCTCGTATTCCATGGCGTAGGGCGTCTTGCAGTCGTAGAGCGGCTCGATGGCCGGCTGGCGCATGGCCACGATGGCGCCGTCATGATGGGGGTAGGTGCGGTAGTCGTAGCGCTCGGCCCAGGTGACGTCGGGCAGCACGATGTCGGCCAGTTGCTCGCAGGTCTCGGTCATGAAGATGTCGGTGTAGCAGATGAAGTCCAGGGTGCGCAGCAGGTCGCGGTTGCGATGGTAGTCGCCCTGGGCCATGATGGTGTTGGTGTGGTAGCCCATGAGGCCGCGCGGGGTGTAGGGGTCGCCGGTCTCGATGGCGTCCAGCGCGCCGGGCAGGCCGTTGAGGAACAGCGGATAGCGGGTGGTGTTCACGTTCACCGCGTCGGCCACCACGGTGGTCTTGATGCCGGTGGGATTGCCGGCCTCCACGGGGACGGGGTGTCCAACCACGTTCGGGAAGCAGCAGTTGCAGCCTTCCTTGTCAAGCTTTCCGCAGATGGCGCGCAAGCAGCCGATGGAGCGCACGGCCTGCACGCAGTTGCTGTGCAGCGCCAGGCTGTTGCCCTCGTGCAGCGCGGCCCGCTCGGTGGTGGCGTACAGTCGCGCCAGCTCGCGGATGGTGTCGGCCGGCACGCCGGTGATGCCCTCGGCCCATTCGGGGGTGTACTGCTCCATGCACTCGCGGTACTCGTCGAAGCCGTGGCACCAGGTCTCCACGAACTCGTGGTCGTACAGGTCCTCGGAAAGCACCACGTTGGCCATGGCGTTGGCCAGTGCGCCGTCGGTGCCGGGTTTGATGGGGATGTACTGGTCGGCTTTGGCGGCGGTTTCGGTGAAGATGGGATCGATGACGATCAGCTTCACCCCGCGCTCTTTCGCGTCCAGGATGGGGGAGGCGCTGCCGTGTTTCTCGTAGCACATGTAGGCGCCGGGGCGCAGCGAGGCGAAGGGGTTGCCGGCCCAGCAGATGATGAGGTCGGTGTTGTTGTAGTCCTCTTCGTCGCGGAAGCCGTAGGTGGTCTTCAGGGCCACCAGGCGCGGAACGAAGCACAGGTTCGGCGCGCCCACCATGTTGTTCGTGCCGTAGCGCGCGTAGAACTCGCAGAAGGCGTTGCGCACGATGTTCTGCACCGGGGCGCCGTTGGTGTACAGGAGCGTCTGGGCGCCGTGGGTGTCCTTGATCTTGGTCAGCTCCTCGCCGATGAACTGGTAGGCTTCCTCCCAGCTGATGGCCTCCCACTGGCCCGACCCGCGCTCGCCTACGCGCTTCATGGGGCTGCGCAGGCGGTCGGGGGAATAGACGGTGTCCACGAACGCCTGGCCCTTGGGGCACAGGGCACCCTTGTTGAAGGGGTGGTCGGGGTCGCCTTCGATGCTGATGATCACGCCGTCTTGGACGTTCACGATGACGCCGCAGTCGTTGTGGCAGTTTCCGCAGGTGGTGCGTACCTTCGTGATGGGCGACGTGGAGCCGGTGGGAATCTCCTTGGTGGGAGTGCTCGGCGTGGCGTCGGCTTCGGTTTGGGTGTCGGCGGCGTCGGATGCGCTCGGCTTCGGCGATGCGCACCCGGCCAGGGCCAGGCCGGCGAAGGCCGCAGCGCCTCCGGCCGCCTTCATGAAGTTGCGTCGGGTTAGCCTCATGGTTCTCCTCCTCGTCTTTGCGTGCGGTTCCGTGCAGTTAGCGCCGTCGTGCTGCGCGTCGCGGTGTCGCATCGGCTCGATGGCGTTTTTCGCAATGCTGCACGGCCTGGCAACGTCCCCCCGCAGCGGAACCTCGGGTGCAAACAGGCTAAAACCTGCGGAAAGGGAAAACTTCACCCTGCTGGTGGTAGATTGAAATTCCACCTAGGTGATGCGGTGGGATGCCAACGCGCTAGAATGGATGCCAAGCAGCTTCAACGCGCAAGGACGGTCGCCAGGCGACGCTGGCGTGCGCGAGGGGGCCGTCGAGGCGAACGGCACTGGGACGACGCGTTTGGCGAACCTCATGTAACGGAAGACGGTTGTGGCAATTTGAACCTGCCACAACCGTCTTCCGTTACATGAAATTGCGCATAACCGTCGTTCGTTACATGGTTTCCGTGCCATAACCGTCATCCGTTACATCGGGCGGCGTCGCAGCTCTGCGCGGTGGCTGTTGGCTGGGCGAAGGAGGGGGATGCTTGTGGCTAAGCCGATCGAGGGGACGTGCGGGGTTTGCCGATTGGCTGCTTTCCGCCTATCGCTGATCGGTTCTCTTGCCCTTGGCTGTCGGTTCGTGGCTGGCAGGGCGGAGGATAGCGCAACACTTTCGAGGAGTGCCGGGCGCGGGAGTTTCACGCGTATTAAGAATTCGGAAACATCTCTTTAGGAAAAATCAAGGCAGCTTTAATGAGTATTGTTTCCGTCGACTTTTAACCTTGATGTGGGCATCAGGGATGCCAGGCAAGCGTTCGAATGCGCTTGCCGGGAAGACAAGAGAAGAGGGGGATCGTATGGCTGACTCTGCGAAGAGGGCTCGGCGCTTGCCGGATGTTACCCGCCGAGGGTTTCTCAAAGGAGGGCTTGCCGCTACGGCCGTGATCGCGGCATCGGGAAGCCTGGTGGCTTGCTCGGGGAACAACCAGCCTAAGGAGGTTGTCCCGCCGGAGAAGAGCGAGCCGGACGCTCCCGAAACCGAGGCCGCTGCTGCCACGGTTACGCGCGATTTGAACACGGGTACGTGGGTGACGGCCGCATGCTGGCACAACTGCGGCGGCCGGTGCCTGAACAAGGTGCTGGTCCGCGACGGCGTGGTGGTGCGCCAGAAGACCGACGACACCCATGCCGACAGCCCGGACTTCCCCCAGCAGCGTGCCTGCGTGCGCGGCCGCTCCCAGCGAAATCATGTTTTCTCGGAAGACCGCCTGAAGTACCCCATGAAGCGCGTGAGCTGGCAGCCCGGTGGCGGCGAGAACTCCCACGGCGAGCTGCGCGGCGTTGACGAGTGGGAGCGCATCACCTGGGACGAGGCCTACGACTACATCGCCAACGAGATTCAACGCATCGTGTCCGAAAACGACAACCGCTCTCTGTTCGCCGACGGCGGTGCCGTGTCGAAGTTCCTCAGCCTGTACGGCGGTTACATCGGTCATTGGGGCACCACCTCGCGCGGCGCATGGACCTATACCCCCGACGTGGTGGGAATCGCGCCGCAGCCCAACGAGGGCATCAACGACCGCATCGACATGCGCAACAGTGACATCGTGATCATGGTGGGCACCAACCCCGCCTGGTCGTCCGCGGGCAATCCTGCCTACCACCTGCTGCAGATCAAGAAAGCAGGCGCGAAGTTCGTCGCCGTCGACCCCTTCTACAACGACTCCTATGCGCTAGTCGATGCCGAATGGATTCCCTGCCGTCCTTCTACCGACACCACGCTGTTTTTGGGTATGGCCTATGCCATGCTTGAGATGGACGAGGAAAAGGGTCTGATCGACTGGGATTACCTGAACACCCACACCATCGGCTTTGATGCCGATCACATGCCCGAGGGCGAAGACCCCGCTGGGAACTTCAAGGACTACCTGCTGGGCACCAATGACGGAACGCCCAAGACGCCCGAGTGGGCAAGCCGTATCTGCGGCGTCGAGCCCAACAAGATTCGCTACCTGGCCGAGCTGGCCGGCAAGGACAACAAGACCGCAATCCTCATGGCTTGGGCTTCGGCTCGTACCCACAACGCCGACACGCTGCCCCAGCTCGTCATGACGCTGGGCGCTATGGGAGGCCATTTCGGCAAGTCGGGGCACATGTGCGGGCTCTCCTGCCACTCCCGCGCCATAAGCGGCGGCACGTACCTGGTGGGCGCGGGCGCGGCGGGGCTTCCCTCCATCAAGAACCCGCTTGGCTCCACCGAGGGCATCAACGATACCGAGATGTGGAACGCCATTGTCGACGGCAAGTACACCTACGCCGGCGGCTCCACCAACAAGGTGCCGGGCGAGCCGCGCGAAGTGGACATCAAGCTGATCTACCACGACAGCATGAACGCCAAGCTGCAGACGACCGACGGCCAGGCCAAGGGCATCGAGGCCCATCGTAAGGTCGATCTGGTGGTCACCCATTCGCTGTTCATGACCACCAACGCCATGTACTCCGACTTCGTGCTGCCCATCGAGTCGTACTGGGAGAAGGAGGGCGGCTTCCTACAGGGCAACCGCGAGGCGCTCATCTACCACTCCAAGGTGGTCGAGCCCATGTACGAATGCAAGTCCGACGAGGAGATTGCCAGCCAGATCGGCACCCGGTTGGGCCTCGATCCGGCCGAGGTGTTCCCCTTCGACGCGAAGCAGCAGCTGTTCAACCAGTTCGTGGGTGCGTACGTCATCGACGAGGCGGGAGAGAAGAAGCCGCTCGTGAGCATAACCGACAAGAACATCGCTGACTGGGGTTGCGAAGGCGAGCCCCAGGAAGGCGCCATCGCCATGGACGAGCTGATCGAGACCGGCCTGTACCAGATTCCCCGCAAGGAAGGCGACGCGTACGGCTACATCGCCTACGAGGCGTTCGTGAAGGACCCCGAGGCCAACCCGATGAAGACCGAGAGCGGCAAGCAGGAAATCTACTCCCGCGTGCTGCGCGATACCATCAACGCCATCGGCTACAGCACCATCGAGGCCATCCCCACCTACGTCCCGCCGCAAGAGGGCTTCGAGGCCACCTTCAGCGACTTCGAGGCGGGCGTGAAGGGCGACTACCCGTTCCAGGTGTACAACCCCCACTACCTGCGCCGCTCCCACACCGTGTTCGACAACGTGGAATGGCTGCGCGAAACATGGCCGAACCCGGTGTTCCTCAACGCCAACGATGCCAAGAAGCTGGGCATTGCAGAGGGCGATACCGTGCTTCTGACCAGCCCCCACGGGAAGTGCATCCGCCAGGCGTGCCCCACGAACCGCTTCATGGAGGGCGTAATCGGCCTTCCCCACGGCGCATGGGTCGATATCGATCCGGAAACGGGCATCGACCGTGCGGGCTCCGACAATATCCTCACCGGCCAGATTCAGTCGGGCCAGGGCGTGTCGGGATGGAACACCTGCATTTGCAACATCGAGAAGTATAACGAGACGCTTGCGGCCGACTACGAAGTTCCCATGCGTATTCCCGCAGCTCAGACGGCGTAGCGGCAAGGGGAAGGACTGAGACAATGAGGCAAGGTTTCTATTTCGACATGACCGCTTGCATCGGGTGCCGTACGTGCCAGATTGCATGCAAGGACAAGAACGACCTTCCTGCGGGCGTGGTGTTTCGCAACGTGACGGATTACGAAGTGGGGGCATACCCCAACGTGGCGACGTTCCATTACTCGGGATCGTGCAACCACTGCGAGGACCCGGCATGCGTTGCGGTGTGCCCGAACGGCGCCACCTTCATCAACGAGGAAGACGGCACCGTGCAGCACGACGACACGAAGTGCATCGGCTGCCAGTACTGCGTGAACGCCTGCCCCTACGGCGTGCCCAAGTACCTGGAGGACATTCAGCTGACGCACAAGTGCGATGCCTGCTGGACGCTGCGCGAAAAAGGCGAGGATCCGGCGTGCGTGGCCGCCTGCCCCATGCGGGCGTTGGAGTTCGGGCCCATCGACGAGCTGAGGGCGGCCCATCCCGACACGGTGAACCAGATCACCATCCTGCCCGAGGCGACGCAGACGAACCCGTCGGTGGCCATCCAGGCGAAGAAGGCGGCTCTGGAAAAGGACGTCGCCGCCGTTCTCATGTAGCGGTGCTGTTAGCAGCCGCATAGCACGCGATGCCGTGGCAGTTCAGCGAGCTGCCACGGCTCGTGTATTATGGGCAGCGGGGAAGGTGCGGCGTGCGGGGATCGAAGAGGGGGCTGTGTGGGGAACGTTAAGCTGAAGACGAAGTTCGTCGTGCTCATCGTGGTGCTTGTGGCTGTCTCGCTGTTCGCGAACCTGGCGTGGACCTCCGCGAACAAGCGCACCCAGATGGAAAACGAGATGCGCGAGAAGGGCCAGGTCCTTGCACAGCAGATGGATGCCGTGTGGGAGTTCATGGCGTCGAACCAGAGCCGACTCGAGCAGATTTCCTACACCGAGGAAGGCGTCTACCAGGGGCTTCACTGTGCAATCGTAGGGCGCAGCATCGGCCAGCTGTTCACCTCGCAGTCCACCTACAGTACGAAGTTCGTGAATTTCGAGCCGCGCAACGCCGTCGACATGCCGGATAGCTTCGAAGCCGACGCGCTCACGGCGTTCATCGAGCGCGGCGCCATCGAGTATTACGCTATCGTCGAGCAGGGCGGCGAGGAGGTGTTCCGGTACGCGGCCCCCATGCGTATCGAGCAGAACTGCCTCGACTGCCACGGCAATCCGAAGGGCGAGATAGACGTGACGGGCTTTCCCAAGGAAGGCTGGGAGATCGGGGACGTGGGAGGCGCCATCAGCATCACCATGCCGCTTGACATCTACCGCGAGAACGAGCGCTCGGCGGTGGTTCAGGACGTGATCTTCTTCGGCGGCATGCTGGTGGTTTCCCTGGCTATCGTCTACTTCGCCCTGGCTTACCTGGTCACGCGCCCGCTGGCCAAGGTTCAGGCGGCCGTGGAGCAGGTGCAGACGGGCAACCTGGACGTCAAGCTTGCCTACACCGAATCGTCGCGCGAGATCAACGCGCTGGCCGAGGCGTTCAACCGCATGGCTGCGGAGCTGTCTGCCATGTACGAGAACCTGGAGGCCCAAGTGCAGGACCGGACGGCTCAGCTGGCTCAGGTGAACGAGACTTTGGAGCAGCAGCGGGCGCAGCTGGAAGAGGTTAATGAAGTCCTGCGCAACGAAAACCGATACAAGGGCGAGTTCTTGGCCATGATGAGTCACGAGCTGCGCACACCTCTGACTTCCATCCTGGCCTTCACGGAGATGCTTAACCGGGAAAGCAGCCCGAAGAGCGAGAAGGAGGCGCAGACCCGCCGCGAGATAGAGGCGAACAGCCGGGCGCTCCTGTTCATGATCAACGACATACTGGAGATGAGCCGTCTGGATGCCGGGCGCACCGAGTTCAACGTTGAGACGGTCGACCTGGGCGACATCCTGGGGCTGGTGCAGGCGGTGGTTCAGCCGTTGGCGAACCGCAACGAGGTCGATTTTGCATGCGACATCGACCCTGGCGTACCGCTGGTTCAGGGCGACTTCGAGAAGATTCGCCATGTGCTTGAGAATCTGTGCGGCAACGCGGTGAAGTTCACGCCGGCGGGCGGGTCGGTGCGACTTCATATCAGCTACCATCCGGAGTGCGACGAGGTGTGGCTGCGGGTGGCAGACACGGGCATCGGCATTGCGAAGAAGGACCAGCAGCGGGTGTTCGAGCGGTTCGTCCAGGCAGACTCGTCGCTTTCCCGGAGGTACAACGGAACGGGCTTGGGCCTTTCGCTTGCGAAAGAGTATGCCGAGATGCATGGTGGCAGCATTTCGCTTGAGAGCGCCTTGGGAGAGGGCAGCGTGTTCACGGTGCGCGTTCCGGTCGTGGAGTGCAGGCTCGATGCAGGGGAGGAAAACGAGTGATGGCAGATCCGATGAAGATAATGCTCGTTGACGACGATGACGGGCTGCATGTGCTGATAAGGCGTCTCGTCGAGGATGCGGGCTACGACTTCTGCTCAGCCTACGGAGGCGAAGAGGGCTTGAAGGTGCTGGCTGCCGAGAAGCCCGATCTACTGCTGCTTGATGTCATGATGCCCGGCATGAACGGTTTCGACGTGTGCTGCAAAGTGCGCGAGCAAGGGCGGCGAATCCCTGTTATCTTCCTGTCCGCCAAAGGCGACATCGTCGACAAGTCCATCGGGTTTAAGGCGGGCGGCGACGATTACGTGGTGAAGCCGTTCAATTCGGACGAGCTTCTGCTGCGTATCGAGGCTCACCTGCGTCGGCACAAGCAAGACCTTGCGTTCGTGAAAGCGGTCACCCGCAGCGGAAGCTACGCGACGGGCGATCTGGAGGTGCTGTTCAACCAGTACGAGGTGCGTGTGCGCGGCGAGAAGGTTGATCTGACGGCGAAGGAGTTCGAGATACTTGCGCTTTTAGCCGCAAGCCCCGGCCAAGTGTTTACCCGGGCACAGATATTCGAGCACATCTGGGGCGAGAAAAGCGATGTGGACGAGAGCAGCATAACCGTGTTCATCCGCAAGATTCGCGAGAAAATAGAGGAGAACCCTTCCAAGCCGCAGTATCTGCTCACCGTGTGGCGCGTAGGCTACAAGTTCGCGGAAAGCGTCTAGCGGGCAGTTTGCGGTTGCTTGCTTTCGAACAGAGGCGCGCGGTCGGGCGGTTGCCTCGGCTTCTGCCATGGCTGTCTTTGCCTGGACATGCAGTGCGGGTAGAATAGTCGCGAAGGCAAGAGAATGGCGGCGGCCGGAGGTAGCGCGAAGGGGCGTGGGGGTGGAAACGTTGGAAAAGGCTCGCGCAACGGCGCGGCGGCTTTTCGGCAGCGGGGCGCAGGGCTGGTTCCTGGTCCTGGGGCTGGGGTGTTTCTTCTGCTGGTTCTGGGCTGCTTTGCAGAATCCGAACAGCGCCCTGCAGAACAGCGTGCCCAGCTACTCGCTGTACTGGGAGCTGGTGCTGGCGTCGGCTGCCCTTTCGTTCGGGGCGATTCTTGTTGTGGCTGTGCGCTGCGGGGCGGATCGACGCAAGCGCTACGAGCGGCGCTCGACCGTGGGCGTGCTGGTTGCTTATGCGCTCGCCGGGTTCGTTCCGCGGCTCTGCGGGCTGGAAACTACGGCAACGGCGGTGGCGGAAACCCTAATCACAGGCGTGTTGGCGTCGTGGATGTTCGTGCAGTGGGGCGCCATCATGGGGCGGCAAGGGCCGCGGCGGTTGCTGTGGCTGTCATGTGCAGCCCTGGTCGCCTCCTTCGTGTTGGCGCTGGTGCTGTACCAGACCAGCTACTTCGTGGCGGTGACGTTGGTGTCGCTTCTGCCGTTCGCTTCGCTGGGTGTGGTGCTGGGCCGGGGACTGTCCGGGTGGGAGGAAAGCGCCTTGGACGACGAGCCTGTCGCCAGAGCTGCGGCGGGCGCGGCGGATGCGACGGGCGCGGGAGCCGCGGGCGTGGCTGGGAGCGGTCCTGCGAGCGCCGATGCTGCTACCAGCACGGCGCCGGCTCCTAAGGGCAGCGGCGCCCACCCGATGAGCCTCTACGCCACGCTTTTGGTGCAGGGCATGGCCTTCGGGCTGCTGCATCTTCTGTACGGCACCGTGGTGCTGGAGAAGTGCACCGATCCCTTCTGCGTGCTCCGCTTCCTGAATGGAAACATGTTTCCGCAGGTCACGGTTGCTGATTTCTACGGCGTTATGGGCGTGTTCGGCATCGTGCTGGCGGCTGCGGTGGTGGCGGTGGCCACGGGCGTGCTTCGGCTGAACTTCCGCAAGCTCATCTACGTGGTGGGGTTTCCGCTGATGGCCATAGGCTTTCTCATCCTTAGCACCGACACGGGGTTTCGCACCACCGGCATTGCCAGCCATGCGTCAGGGGTCAACTTCACGGCGGGCGAGGTGGTCTACATCGCCGGCTACTACTACACCATCGTGACCACATGGGCGCTGTGTTCGTACCTGTCGCAGACGAAGCGCCACGACCGGGTGCGGCTGTACGCCTGGGCCGGCCTGTCGCTGACCGCCGGGCAGCTGCTTGGCTACGCCACCAGCATGCTCGTGGGCTTCGAGCGATTCTCGCGCGGGGAGTACTGTACCGACGCCATCTTCATGCTGCTGCTGGCCAGCCTGCTGATGGTCAGCAACGACGGCCTGTGGCGCGACTGGGGCGGCGTGCGTCCCACCGAGCAGGGGTCCGCCAGCGCGTTCAAGAGCGCCTGCGAGATCATCGAGCGCACGTACCGGCTGACGCCTCGGGAGCGCGACGTGTTCGTGCTGCTGGCGCGCGGCCGCAACATGGCCTTCGTGGCCGAGAGCTTGTGCGTGACCAAAGATACGGTGAAGACCCACGCGCGAAGCCTCTACCGCAAGCTGGGAGTGCATTCCCAGCAAGAGCTCATCGACCGCGTGGAAGCCGAGATCGAAGTGGCCCGCAGCCAGCGCATGTAGGGGGTGCGCGGGGCTGGGGCGTTGGGGGCGGTTGTCAGAGAGTGCGCTGCGCGGTCTCCTGGGCATTCACCAAGTTGATAAGCTCCTGTTTGGAATGGACGCCCAGCTTGCGGTAGATGGTCTTGGCATACCACTGCACCGTCCCGAGCGCCAGAAACAGCACCTCGGAAATGTGTTTTTGGCTGTTGCCCCGCGCGAGGAGGATCATGATTTCCGTCTCTCGCGCGGAGAGTCCCGCCGCGTCCGCCAAAGCCTTGCAAGCTTCCCCAAAATCGGAACGACCGGCTGTCGGGTTTCCGCTGGATGCGCTTTCGTTGGCCGAGGAGCTCGCGCCTGGCTCGGTGATGGTCGCACGGTGATTCGCAAAGGTTAGCACCGACACCACCATTACCATTGTCATGAGTATAACCGCAGGCACCACGTCGGTTGAGCTCAAGCCGAACAACATCATGAGCTGGGGGAACACTATTCTCTGCATGGCAATGGGAAGAACCTTGAGCAAGATCATGCCCAGTCCCATTACCATCACCGGCGAAACCCTGTCGTTTTTTACGAACTGCAACATGACGAGGTAGAAGATGACCTCGAAGCAGTTCAGGGCTCCGTGGGCCATGCTCACCCCTATGGCGCTTGCGGGGCCTTGAAGACCTATCGCCATCATGTTGCCTAGCAGGAAAAGACCGGTAGCGGGAATCCAGGCGTTGCGATAGCCCTGCTCGACGGAATCGCCTCGAGCAAGCGATGCAATGCAGAAGGACATCACGGCGGCGATGCATGCGCAGCGAACAAAGAGCTCCCCGAACGAGATGTTGTTGCTCAGGTTGAAGAACAGTCCCGTCATCATGCGTCCGCCGATGAGCAGCACGGCTAGCAAACCCAGCAGCGCGAAGGGAGCATGGGCAAGGGCTGATAGGTCGAAGCTGTAGGAGGGTGACTGCTTCGACCTGTTTACGCGCAAGCAGTACCAGCAAACTCCAGAGAGCGCCGTGGAGAGCCCGCAGATAAGCCTCTGCCCTGTCATGGGCAGGAAATTGCCCAAGGTAAGCAGCGCGTATCCGATAGAAGAGCTGAAAAGCAGGAGCATCGTCTGGTGCATGTCAAGCCGAGCGAGCGCTACAGCCCAGCACAACATGAGAGCCACGTAGCTCAGCGACAGGAGGAGCGTCGACGCAAGCAAGAGGGAAGGGGCTTTTTCTGCAAGACCCGTAAGCATTAGGCCATATCCGCCGATTCCCGACAGCGTCAAGCACAAGCTTCCGAATCGGTGATGGTCGATGAAGTGCGCAGCGGGGCGACGAATGAGGAAAGCCGCTAGAAACAGAAGCGCAGTTAAGGCTAGTAGCAACTCGTTTGCGCTCGAATACGACTGAGCGTCCGGGAAAAACGATGCCATCATGTTAGGCGGGAAGAAATTCCAGCTGAAAGTAAACCCGACAAGCGCCAATGCGAATTGGTTTTTCTGGAGCTTCTGCAACTTTCCGTCTCTCCTTGCGCCCCGCTTCGCGGTTTCCGGGCCGTCATCGCGCTTGCGCGAAGCCGTGGCAACCCCGCTTTGTCGCTTGAGGTCGAGCCTGCAGTCCGAAAAGGTTCCAGTTGTCGGCAAAGCGCAGGTGCGTTCTTCGGTTGTATTTTACTCGAATCCGCGGTCTCCGAGAAAGTAGACGAGGGATGAAGTTGAGTCCTACGCCGGGAAGGTCTTCTGCATTCATCAGGAGAAACGATATTTCACCATGTTCTATGGGGTTGGGTGATGTTTGCCCAGGGGGTGCTTTTCACCATGAAATGGGAGGTGATTGGCAACGACGTCCGTGAAACAATCGACCTGCTGTGCATGGGTTTCTCGGGACGGGTCGACGCACGTTGCGACGGTGCGCAGCAGGGACTGTTGGGCTTGCGATCGATGTGTCGCGAGGGGAAGCAACAAGAAGGAGGAGAGGATGACTATCGAAGCGAAGAAAGTTGTGGTTGTGGCGGTGACCCTTGCCGTTGCAGGCGCCTTGGCGGCATGCAGTCCCTCGTCGAAGGAGGCTGGCGCGCCGGATGCGGCGGCGGAGACGGGGAGTGGCTGGGAGACCGTCATGGCGGAGAATCCGTCCGACCCCTATGTGGCTAGCTATCAGGCGGAAGACCCCGGCACCACCATCTCGATGCACAAGAAGCTGGGCTATACCTGCGCCACCTGTCATGACGAGGAAACCCAATCGCTCGTGGGTTCATTCGATGAGCTGGTGGGCCCTAGCGAAGAGTCGCTGGGAACGCGCGAGTTCTGCCTAAACGATGGCTGCCACGATTGGGCGAAGATAAAGGACGCGGTAGTTTTGGACGGGGACAAAACCATCTACAACCCCGAAGGTATGTACAACGTTCACGACAACCATCGAGGCGATGTTGACTGCGGTCAGTGTCACTCGATGCACGGTCAGCCGACCCTCAACTGCGTGCAATGCCATTACATGGATTTGCCCGAGGGCTGGGACGGATTCGAATAAACACGGGGCGAAGGAAGGGAAGATTATGGCTAAGGAACTATCCCGTCGGGACTTTCTGCTCGGTTCAACTGCGCTCGGTATAGTCGCGGCATCTGCGGGTTCGGTCGGGCTTGTAACGCAGCGTGCCTATGCCGCCGACGGTGAAAATGAGGATGAGGACGTCTGGCGTATTGCCGACGGACTAGGCGAGCCGTCGGAAACGTACGAGTGCGACTTCGTCGTATGCGGGTCGGGAACGACAGGTCTATGCGCCGCGACTCGTGCAGCCGAACTGGGCGCCAGCGTTATATTGGTTGACGCTAACACCGAAAACGGCGTGGGCGGTAATTCCCGTTATGTTGAAAATATCGGCAATGTTGCCATGGGTACTGACAATGCGCTCGAGAACGTGGGCGTCGCCGACCATTACTACGATGGGCTGGCCAGTTACCATCGCTATGCGAGCAACACCATTATCACGCGGCGATTTGCCGACGACGGAGAGAAGGTGCGAGCCTGGACCACCGACTTCCAAGGCGTGACCTACAACGCCAGGGGCAAGTACGACGAGGGAGAGGATGGCATGTCCGGCGGCCGTGCCGCCGTCATGAAGATGTACAAGCTCGCTCAGGATCTGGGCGTTCGGTTTCTCTTCGACGCCCGTGCCTGCAAACTGCTCACCGACGACGCGGGGGCTGTGAACGGCGTGCTGTGCAAGGGGCGTGCGGGCAACGTCGTCCAGGTGAACGCCAAGGCCGTCGATTTGTGCACCGGAGGTTTCTCTGCCAACAAGGAGATGTTCGAGCGTTACACCAACGTGCCGTACGACTGCGTTATTCCTCGCGGTTCTATGGGGACCCAGCGCGGTGACGGGCTTGCCATGGGCTTGTCGCTTGGCGCGCTTCTGCATCATCCCGAAGCTGTGAGCTATTGCAGCTGGATTCTGCCAGGCCACTACAACAAGGGTGCTTTGACCATCTGCGGTACGAACCAGGCCGACGAGGTGTTTCTGAACCAGGAAGGCCGTCGTTTTTGCGATGAAAGCGTCATCAAGGACTGGACGCTTTCCGGAAATATCGGCTCACAGCAACAGCACGTGTTCGCTGTCATCGACCAGGCGTTCGTGGATAAGACCATGGCGGAAGGGGTGGTTACTCGACGGGCAAACTACTTCGAACCGGGCGAACCTGTTCCCCAGTTCCAGGAGGAGATCGACAAGGCGCTGGTTCGCGACAATCCGCGAGTGTTCAAAGCCGACACCATCGAAGAGCTTGGTCGGAAGCTGGGCATGGACCCCGAAGTGCTGAAGACCCAGATGGAAACCTATAACAGCTACTGCGACGAGGGGTATGACCACGACTTTCTGAAGGATCCTCAGTACCTGCGCAAAATGGACACGCCTCCCTTCTACGGCTTTCGATGTCTGCTCGCCTTTTATGGTAGCGTTGGAGGCCTGAAGGTTGACGAGTACGCGCGTGTCATCGGCTCGGACTTCAAGCCCATTCCAGGCCTGTATGCAGGAGGGTCGGATGCGGGTGGCTTGTTCGGCCCCTATTACGACGTCTCTTGTGCGCCGGGGTCCATGCAGCTATGGGCTCGCGTGTCGGGTTACTGGGCGGCGGACCATGCGATAAGCGAATATATTCCCAGCGTGTAGGCGTTTCGCACGGTGCGCAAACGCGTCTAAAGGAGAAGGGCTTCGAGGATTCTCGGAGCCCTTTTTGCTTGGGTAACGATTTCGAATACCCCTATGTTTTGCAAATACCATAATACCGTATTACAATTTCCTGCAAAAGCGTATGCGGGAGGGGGGCGGCCATGGCTTCTGCGGCAGGGGCGGCTGTCCGGGAAGCGGGGCGGGCGCGCGGCCAGCGCGACGATGCCATGGTGACCGCCCGGGTCGACCGGGGGTTGAAAAGCCGGGGCATGGCAGCGCTCAAAGAGCTTGGGTCTACGCCGACCGAGCTTGTGAACAGGGCGTTCGAATACGTTGCCGAAACGGGCGAGCTGCCCGCGCCCCCGTCTGCCACAGGTGGCGGCGCCGGCGTTCGTCGGGTCACGGCCGCTATGAGGCAGCGCATGGGGGAATTCGTCGAGGCGACCACGTTCGCCCTGCCCGAAGGGGCGCTGCACGGCGACTATCGAACACTCGTGGAAGAGGCTGTCCGTGAAAAGTATGAGAGTCTTGCTTGATACCAACGTGCTTATCGACTACTTCGGCCGACGGCAGCCGTATTTCGACGACTGCCTGCTGCTGTTCTACGCAGAGCGGGGAGGCGAGAAGCGCTTTATCGGCGGAATCGTGAACACGAGCGTTGACGAGGGAATCCTTGACGACGAAGGCCGCGTCGATTTCGGCAAGATGAGGCCGATCGTCTACAACTCCACCCGCCGTATATACCGCGTAGTGGGCGATGTGGTGGGTGGTGCCTGGGAGGCGGGCAAGCCGCTTCTGTAGATTCGTCGGGCGAGCCGGGCCCATGGGCCCATCAGCTTGTCGGGTTCGTTGGCCCGTCGGGCTACCGGCTTCAACGACGCGAAGCCACGACACGCTGCAAACGCCGCTCGTGCTGCGCAAGCGCCCTGCTGGCCCCGCAGCCGGCAGGGCGCTTTGCTCGCTGCCCGTTGGTTTTCTCGCACTAGCGGAAAAGAGCCCCTTCGGCCAAGGATTTCGGTGCTATACCAGATGGGTTGTATTTGCAAGGACCGAAGGGACGGTGAGAACATGACGGTACGGCCGGAGAATCGCGAGAACGAGATTCGGGTCAAGGGCAAGTCCATGGGGCGTGAGCGCTCCGGGGAGCAGCGTGCCGGTCGGGTTGCCGCCGCCTCCAAGTTCGGTGATATGCTCGAGCGCGTGACCGTCCTGTTCGAAGCGCCCTCCCTCGCCAGTCTGGCGGGACGTACGCTGCTTATGCTGGCGGGCATCGTGGTCATGGCGCTGGGCATCGACATCGTGGTGCGCGCGGGCCTTGGCAATTCGCCCATTTCCGCATGCCCCAACGTGTTGAGCCTGGCGTTTACCCAGGTGAGCTTCGGCGTGTTCATGCTGGTGTGGCAATGCGTGCTGGTGGCGGTGCAAATCGTCATCCTGCGGCGCGACTTTCGGGCCGTCGATTTGCTGCAAATCCCCATTTCGGTGCTGTTCGGCCTGTGCATCGACCTGTTCGTGCAGCTGCTGGGCCCGCTCGCTCCGGCTACCTACTGGCAGTCGTGCCTGTGGCTGGTGGCGGGCATGGCGGTGCTTGCCCTGGGCATCGTGATGACGGTGTTGTCGCGCACGGTCATGAACTGCGGCGAGGCGGTGGTGCAGGCGGTGTCGCGCAAGACGGGCATCCGTTTCGGCACGGTGAAGGTGGGTTTCGACTGCACGTGCGCCGCCTTGGCCATTATCTGCGCCTTCGCCTTCACAGGGCACTTGGCCGGCGTTCGCGAGGGCACTCTTGTATGCGCGGCGTTCACCGGGGTCATCGTGAACGTGTACATGGCCGCCATTCGGAAGGTGCAAGCACTGCTGAGCGACGACCCCGAGCCCCAACCCGCCGAAGAGGCCTAGCCGAGAGCAACCCTCAACCTCGACTCCGCATCTCGCTTGTCATTGCGCCCCAGCCACCGATGTAACGGAAGACGGTTGTGGCAAGCCGGCTGCGCCCGATGTAACGGAAGACGGTTGTGGCAAGCCGAATCCTGCCATAAGCGTCTTCCGTTACAAGAAATCGTACATAAACGTCTTCCGTTACAGCGTTTTCTGCCATAAACGTTTTCCGTTACATGGGGACAACCGAATCTTGCCACAACCGTCTTCTGTTACGCGAAATCGTACATAACCGTCGTTCGTTGCACCCGGGGCGGGGCGAATGCCGGGCTGCCGCTTGTTGCATCCGCTCGTATGCGAGGCGGCGGCCCGGGGTCTGGGCGCGCTCGTTCGGTACCGTCGATGCACCGCAGCCAGTCCGCCACCGTTCAAATGCCATCCAGCATGCGAAAGCGGCGTCGCGCGCCTGGCGTCATCTACCAATAGGGGGAGTCTAGCGCTTGGAAGCGCGCTTGACCTGGTCGAACAGCCGATAGACGTCGGACTGGGAATGGGCGCCTATCTTGGCGTAGAGGTTGCGAACGTGGGTGCGCACGGTGTTCTTCGACACCACCAGGGCGTCGGCGATTTGGTCGAGCGTCTGCTTGCGCACCAGGTGCTCGAGTATTTCCGTCTCTTTTGCCGTGAGGCGGTACTCGTCGGCGATGGCCTGGCAGGTCCTCGTCAGCAGCTGGTCATGGCGTCCCCGCGGCGTGAGCTCGATGCGCCGGCCCCACACCTTGCCGGCCGACTTGTCGTTGCCCAACCAGCATGATGCGGCGATCAGGCACAGGAACAGCAGCAGCGTGATCCCCAGCACCGTGGTCGGGTCCATCACGGCGGTCTGGGTGCTCATGCCCAGCACGCTGCCAGCGAACATGCCCACGTACATGACGATGTGGGTGACAGCGAACACGTGGCGTGCGTTCACGTCGGTGATAGCGCAGATGGAGAACATCTCGACATAGGAGGCCAGCAGATAGAAACGGTAGGCCGTCTGCCCCATGATCACGGCCAGGAACAGCAGGTCAAAGGGAAGTATTCCTGTGAGGGCCGCGGCGGCTACCAGCAACGGGAAGGCGATTTGGCGGATGCGCACCCAATAGTCGGACGTGTTGCCCGTGCGTACGAAGGAGGCGTAGAACAGTGCGAAGGCCGCGGTGCTGGCCAGCAGGTACGAACAATTGGTTTGAAGCCCCGGCGCCGCCAGGTTGCCCTCCCACAGGCGCAGGACCCCGATGACGAAGTAGTACAACATGACGTGGACGATGAACTGCCATGGAAGGAAGCGTTTGGGTTGCGGGGTGGGGGCATCCTCCAGCGCGGTCTGGCGTGAGGGGGACGGGGGCTCCTGGCTCGGGGCGGCGGTACGTTCGGCAAGGTCGACGGTGACGGCGTAGGTTCCCACCAGGACAAGCTCGGCGACTAGCGAGAGCACCGCCCAGGCGAATCCCATCTCGAAAGGAAGCATGATCAGGTTCTGCACGATGCGGCACAGCGACACCAGCAGGAACACGGCCAAGGCGGTATGCAGGGAGAATCCCACGAGCACAAGGCACGCGTTCAGGAACAGGACGGTCACCACGGAGCATGCGATTGCGCGAAGCACGGCGGAAGCCATGGCGGCGTCGGACGCGCTACAGGCGAAGCAGCCGACGAGCGAGAGCGCCAGGAGAGCGGAGCAGATCAGAGCCGTGCGCTTGGAAGGCGCCGAAGCGGTCGGGCGGTCCGCCGGAGCGCGGTCGGGGTGCAGCCGAGCGCCGAAGAGCACCACCAGCGACCCGATGATGCCCCCGCCGCATTGGGACGCCAGAGTGAGCAGACGCAGTTCCGTGGTAGCTTCGCCGTTGGGAAGCTGGTTTGCGTCGACGAAGGCGATCCCGCCGCTGCCCTGGATGAAGAACCAGACCATCACCAGGCAAATCATCTGAACGCCGCAGTAGCGGATGCGGCGGTCGGCACCCTGGGGAACCACTAAAGCGAATATCTGTCGTAGCTGGTTGAGCAACGGCCCCTCCCCGCAATGCTCGATGGAGCTTCTATTCTACAACACGGGCGAGCGCACCCGTTTCCGCGCTCACGGACCAGACGGCCATGGCTGCCTGGTCGCTGGGCATATCGCTTTCCGGGCTGTCGAAAGAAAACTCGAAGTACCAGTTCATCGGCTCGTCGACGTAGGTGTAGGCTTCGGCGCCGGTATCCGCTTCCTCCGAGTACAGTATGAGGTAGGCGTAGAGCTCGGCCGGCTGGCCCATGGCGCTATCGGCTGCTGCGCTGCTGGCCGTTTCGTAGGCTGCCGCAGCATCAACCTTGATGGCGTCCGCAGCGGGAACGCGCTCCCACTCGGCGAACTTCATGGTGCATTTTCCCAGTTCGGACACGCTTATCACGTCTCCGGTGAAGGCGATGTAGTAGCGCAGCTCCTTCTGCGACGCGAACAGGTAGTCCCAGGCTGCGGCTTCCCCCGGCCGGATGGCATGGGAGGTGCGCAAGGCGAAGAGGGCGGCGTCGGGCGCTGTTTCCTGGGCTTTCGCCAGCGCCTGCTGGTAGGTCTGCCCGAGCGCGTCCCCTACGGTGAAGCTTGCGGGATCGAAGCGGGGATTTTGGGCTGCGGGAGAGGTGGCGTCTGCTCCGGTCGCATTGCCGCCGGTATTGCCGTCTTCCGCGTCTTCCACCCGATTGGAGCTTGGCGAGCAGCCGCTCATGCTCCCCGGAAGTGCACAGGACAGTGCGGCAGCCGTTGTTGCGGCCATGAAGCCTCGACGCGAAATCAGTGCGTGCATCTTCCCTCCGATTCCCCGATGCGCCAACTGTTTAATTCTAGGAAGAACGGTCGTTTTTCCCATCGTCTTTTCAGGATGAAACGGCTCTGTTCTGCGAAAAAGGGAGCGAGGGTGCGATTTCATCCCTGCAAGACGAACCGCGCATTTTGACAAGCTTCTAGCATCGGGGATGCGCGGTTTCGTGCCCGGGGAGAAGAAAGGGGATGCGCGCTAGGTGGCGCGATTCGCGCGAAAGCTGCAAGAGAGAAGAGAGAAGGAGGGGACATGCGATCCACATCGAAGGGAAAGAAGCTCGCTTTGGCGGTTTCCGCCGCCCTGGTCGTCTTCGCGCTGGGCGTGTGCGGCTGCGCGTCGAACACCCCGCAGAAGGCGGCCGACGCCGACGCTGACATCAAGGCTGCTGCGACCGAGCCGGCTGCCGACGAGCAGAAGGACGAGCCCGCGGCGCCAGAGGCCAAGGACGATGCCGCCGACAAGACGGCCGTCGGAGGCATGATCATGGGGTCGTTCTTCGACAAAGACGCCGGCGACCTGCTGGAGGACAACTACACCAACCGCGAGCTCGTGAATGCGGGCAACCGCGGCTGCAACGCCTGCCATGAGGACCTGGCCGATGTTATGGGCGATTCCACCCGCCCGGCCCTGCATGCCATCGTGGAAATCGGCTACGGCATGAAGATGACCTACAAGGACTGCGCTACGTGCCATGGCCTGGCCGGCGGCTTCTACTCGCCGTACCTGGGCGATCTGCTGCACGGCGCCCACTACGGCAACCAGATGTTCGTCGAAACCTACAACGGCAACTGCTGGAGCTGCCATGCGGTGGCTTACCAGGCCGACGGCAGCTGGGATCTGGAGATGTTCGACGACGTGGTGCACGAGCCCACCCTGGGCGGTTACAAGGACGCCGTCACCAATCCGAAGTCGCGCGAGTGGGTGCGCGACCACGGCCACGGATCCGACTACCTCAACGGCACCCGCACCGAGGCCGAACCTGACATGACGGTGGAGCTTGACCAGCGCATCACCGACGCCAAGGACCTGTTCGTGGTGTACAACTATCCGCCCGATCAGCTGGACATGAAGGCCATCACCGACCAGAACAACACCTTCACCCTGCGCGGCGTGGCCGAGGAGAAGAGCTACACCGTTGAGGATCTGAAGAAGATGCCCCAGACCACCGTCGCCGCAGCTCACGAGTGCGTGACCAACGGCCAGGGCGGCTCCATGGTGGGCAACTTCGAGTACACCGGCGTGTCCATCACCGATCTGGTGGAGGACTGCGGCGGCCTGCTGGAAGGCATGAACCAAGCCAACATCCTCTGCTACGACAACTGGCAGTTCGCCCACAACGCGCTGCCGCTGGACATCTATATGAAGGACGCCATCATCGCCTACGAGCTCAACGGCGAGCCGCTGGTGCAGGAGAACGGCGCCCCCATGCTGCTGGTGCTGCCGGGCATGCCGGCCGGCGCCTGGGGCAAGTTCATCCAGGAAGTGCAGTTTTCCCATGCCGACGAGCCTACCAACATCCTCACCTACGCCACGTCTTCACCGGCTTACGCGGGCCTTATGAACTACATCAACGCTGGCTGGCTGGTTGACGACGGTGTGGAAGTGAAGCTGGGCGAGACCGTGGAGCTGCCGGGCTTCGCATGGGGCTGGACCGACGTGCGCGCCCCGCTGGGCCAGATTCAGTTCTCCACCGACGGCGGTGTGACCTGGATGGACTACGACATCGACGAGAGCTACGACCCGAACCAATGCGTGCAGTTCACCGTGAAGTGGACGCCGAAGGAAGCCGGCACCTACGTGATCAAGGTGAACGCCACCAACACCGACGGCGAGACCATGGTGCATCCCATCGGTTTGTTCGTGAAGGTCAACGCGTAAGCGCGCATCCGCGAAAGGAGGATTGACATGAAGACTTCCCAAGCCAAACTGTTCGGATCCGTGGCGAGCTCGGTTCTGCTGCTGGGCGCCGGCGCTGCGGTTGCCGCTCCGGCTGTGAATGCGGTGGTCGCCGACGACGCCGTGGCCTATGCGGCTCCGGTTGATGCCGCCGCGGCTCCCGCCAAGGCCGGCATTGCCAACGTGAAGGGCGATTTCGGCTACACCCAGAAGGCCGTGACGTCCACCGCCGACATTGCCGGCGTGTTCTCCAAGGCCGCTGCCGTGCTCTGCACCGGCTTGCCGGACTACGCCGTAGCCGCCGCCGGTCAGCCGCTCGCCATCACCGGCGGCACGCAGCTGACTGCGACCGTGGCCGACCTGCAGGCCGACGAAGCCGCCCAGTCCGTGCTCATGGCCTGCGCCTGCGCTTCCAACCCGGTCGGCGGCGGTGCCGTAGCCAACGCCGACGTGTCCGGCGTGACCATCGCTACCGTCGCGGCCCTGGTGCAAGCGCTGTAGCGACGGCCGAGGGGCTGTAGGCGTATTGATAGCTGCGGTCGTTGCAAGGCTTCGGCCCTGCTAAGCCGGCTGCTTAAAGGGCTGCGGGCGGCTCGGTGGCCGCGGTCGCCGAAAGGGCTGCGGGTGGCCCGGTGGCTGCGATTTCCGAAAGGGCTTCGACCCCATTGAGGCAAGCGGCGGGGATCTCCGATGAGGTCCCCGCCGCTGTTGTTGGGTCTTCTCCCAAAAGGTCGCGAGCGGTTTAGCGATTCCGGCCGCTGCAAGGAGGCATCGACTCCGCCGAGCCAGACCCGGCCCTTCCAGGGTTCTTGCCGCTGTTGTCGGGGTGGACAGTTGCAAATTGGCTGAAAACTCCGGTTTTGCATGAAGTGAAGATGCATAAACGGAAAAATCAGTCATCTGGCCATGTAAAACCGGAGTTTTCAGCCATTGCCGATGCAAAAGCGGAATTATCAGCCAAAAAAGAATCGGCGTCGCAGCTTCGGGAATTGGGGGAGGCCTGTGTAACGGGTGTCGGGGGCATGCGCAAGGGGGGATGCGGAAGGACTTGCGCAGGACATGCGCAAGGGGGGGCGCGCAGGACTTGCGCAGGGCATGCGCAGGGGGGCGGGACGCGGGGGGACTTGCGCAGGGGGGATGCGGAAGGACTTGCGCGGGGCATGCGCAAGGGGGCGAGATACGGAGGGGCTTGCACAGGGCATGCGCAAGGGGCGGAAGCCCTGCGCAGGGCGCGCAAGAAAGACGCAAGAGGGAACGCGGGGCCTGCGCAATCGGAACGCAAGGAGAGGGACGTTTGGAAAGTTGTGGCCCCTGCATGCGCCGGGGGCATCGGGCGACCGAGGCATGCAGCTTCTTCCGAAAGGCTTAAGGAATACCGAACGAAAGCGTAAGGTGGTGTAAGCCGAATCGATGGATGGGTGCGGGCGGCTTCGGTAGGATGGGGTTGCTGGAAGGGCAAGGCGGCAACTCGGCGGTCGAACGTTCGTCTCTCCTGGTACGACTGCGGCGCAGATCGCGTATCCCTCGCTTTGCCCGACCGGCGCTACTTCGCCCGAACGTCCGGACCGACCGGCGCCGCCGCGACCGCGTGGTCGGTTGCGGCTGCGGTTGCCGAGTCGGCTGGTCGGCGGGCGCTCAGGTAAGATCAGCCGGAAGGAGCCACCATGAAATTCCCCGTACCCCTTGTTGCCGCTGCCGTTCTGATTGGCGCCGTCGTGTTCGTAGGTCGTCAGCTCCCGAAGGTATCCTACGCGTCGAAGGTGCCCCAGGCCACGGCGGGCCATCGCGGGTCGAAGGGACCTTCGGCCCGGCAGGTTGCCGAGCAGGCCGCACAGGCCCAAGCGCAATCGCAGGCCTAATCGGCTGGCGAGCAACCGCCGTTGCAGGCGCCAGCCGACTCGCACAGCCGGCGAGCAGCTGCGGCCGTACGAGCCACTCAGCTCGTGCAGCTAGCGAGCGGCCGCAACCGCTCGCGCCCGTCGGCTCGCCCAGCTGGCAAGGGGGCGCCTGCCTACTCTACTTCCTCGGGGATGCGCTCGACAGCCAGGGGGTTGCTGTTTTCGCCGCTCTCGCTGTCGCTGCCCCCATCGCAAGCGCTCACGCTGAGGCCGCCCACGCCGCAGCCCCCGCACAGGGCGCAGCCGGTGGGCGTGGCCGCCAAGCCGCCCAGGGCGCTTTCGCGCAGCTCGAAGGGGAGGGCGCGGCCCACGGCGTACAGGGCGTCAACGGTCTCGTCGAACCCGACCGCGCTGCCGGTGCCGGCCAAAGCTAGCTGGGCCGCGGTGAGCGCATTGGCCGCCCCGGTGGCGTTGCGCTTCTGGCAAGGGGCCTCTACCAGGCCGCCGATCGGATCGCACACCAGGCCCAACAGCCCGGCGATGGCGATAGCCGCCGCGTCCAGGCACTGTTGCGGCGTGCCGCCCATAAGCTCCACGGCCGCACTGGCCGCCATGGCCGAGGCTGCGCCCACTTCCGCTTGGCATCCGCCCTCGGCGCCGGCCACCGTGGCGTTGCGCATGACCAGCATGCCTATAGCCCCGGCGTTGGCGAGCCCGCGGGTTAGGCGTTCGTCGGACAGCCCGAACACGTCCTGCAGCGCCATGAGCACGGCCGGCACCACCCCTGCCGACCCGGCCGTCGGCGCCGCCACGATGCGCCCCATGGAGGCGTTGGTCTCAAGCACCGCCTGGGAATAGGCGATAGCCCTGGTGAGCAGCCCGTCTCCCAGTGCCCTCTTCGATTCCATCGCATCCCACAGCTTCGCCGCCTCGCCGCCAATGAGCCCGCCCATGGACCGCACCGGGTGCGCGAACGGATCGGTGGCCGAGGCCTTCATCACCTGCAGCGCCTCGTTCAGGTAGCGGCGCGTGTCGTCCACGGCGATGTCCTGCGAGGCCAGCATCGCCCGCTCGCGGCGGCAGACGGCGTCCGACAGCGGGATGCCCTCGCGTTGCGCGTAGGACAAAAGCTGGGCGCCGGTGGCGAAGTCCATGGTTTCGAACAGGCTGGCGGCTTCCTCTGCGGAAAGCTCCGAGCCGAACCCCGTGGGCGTGAGGCCTTCTTCGCGCGCTTCTTCGTCAGTCATGGGGGCGGACGTGGCGCCGAAGCGGTTGCTGGGCACGATGCGCACGCTCAGGATCTTCGGGTTTGCGGACAGCATCTGCTCGATGGCCGGCGGGATGGGGTCGTCGGTTTCCATGACGGTGTAGGCCACGTCGCCTTTCCGCTCGCGGAACAGCTTGGTGGTGGCAATGTTCACGTCCATCTCGGCCACGCACCGCGCAATGAAGGCCAGCACGCCGCGCACGTCGCGCTGCTTCACCACCAGCGAGTGGTATTCGCCCGTGAGCAGCACTTCCACGCCGTTGATCGACCGGATTTGGGCCGCCCCGCCGCCGATGGACTCGCCGCGCACCTGGGTGACGGCTCCGCTGGCATCGCGCACTGCTATGTCCACGGTGTTGGGATGGTCGGTGTGAGTGGCGCTGTCGGGCACGAACGAGAAGCCAAGCCCGGCCGCCTCCGCTAGGGCGAAGGAGTCGCGAATGCGCAGGTCGTCGGTGGCAAGGCCCAGCATGCCTGCAACCAGGGCGCGGTCGGTGCCGTGGCCGCGGTAGGTTTGGGCGAAGCTGCCGTACAGCGTGAACGTCGCCTCCACCGGCTCGGCTGCAAGCAGCCGTCGCGCCATAAGCGCGATACGCAGCGCGCCAGCCGTATGGGAGCTGGAAGGCCCCACCATAATGGGGCCGATCACATCACGAAGTCCGAAACTGCGCATGGTCCGTCCTTTCGGTTCTGCGGCCGGTTCGACCGCGGGGAAAGCACCCGCCGCTCGATGACGGAGGTGCCGGCCTATCGACTGCGGTTCCCGTAGCCTTCGATAGTGGCAGTATATCCGAGGTGCATACCCGTTTGTTCGCCGCTCGATCGAAGATGGACAAGTGTTAGACAAAGCTGTCCATGCGGGCAAGAGTGCGGAAGGTTGCTGGCTCTTTTGCACGCCTTTTCGCATAGGGCTTATCGATGGAAGTACGCAAAAGGAACACCTTCGGCTGCGCGGTCTCCGGCCGGCACGGCGTCAGAAGCGCGGAGCTGGAAGGCCGTCAAGCAGGGCGCCTCTCGCGCCTTTCGCGCACGAAGTCGATGAAATCCTGAACTACGGGGCGGCAGTTCGCGCTGTAGGCGAAGCTGTGGTGGTAGTGGGACGCGGGAAGGAACGGCAGCGTGCGAAGGCTTTGGAACAGATGCGCCTGGTCCTGGGCGAGCCGGACTCACGCATGCCCGCCGGCTCCGTCAAGGATTCGCGGCGGAGCCTCCGGGGAAGCCCGCATAATCGTCAGCTTCGTCAATTAATCTTAATGAAACTGCCGATTTTGTATGATGTTTGCCTTGGTTAACCGGGGGCGAGGCGGGCTGCCGGGGTCGAGGGCGGGGAAGGGGCCGCAGGGGGGGGGAGGGGCCGCAGAGGGAAGGAGGCGACGGCGGGAGGTCGGAGAGGTGGGACGGGTAGATTTTACTTTCCCTTTACGTGCGGCTTACTCTGAGCGCTCATGGGCTTCGTAAGCTGTGCGCCAGCACGAGAAGGGGGCAGGCGCGGCTTCGGCTAACGCGAGTCGCAGGCGCCCGCCGAACGCGAGCCGCAGGCGCCCGCAGACCGCAAGCTGCCAGCGAGTGCCGAATGCAAGCTACCAGCGAGCGCAGACCGCAAGCTGTAAGCGCGGACGATTTCGGCCCGAAGCGCGTCCTTGGCTCCATGTGCCGCCGCCCATGCGACCTGCGAATGGCGGCAACGACGACAACTGCCGCAAGGAGGCGTTGCATGCACGAGTTTCTGCAGATAGGAATGGGCCTTCTGGGAGGCCTGGCCGTTTTCCTCTACGGTATGAACCTCATGAGCGGAAGCCTTCAGGAGGCGGCGGGCGACCGGATGCGCTCCATCCTGGCCGCCATGACGAAGAACCCGCTGGTGGGTGTGCTGGCGGGCGCGGTGGCCACGGCGGTGCTGCAAAGCTCCAGCGCCACCACGGTGATGACCATCGGCTTCGTGAGCGCGCGTCTGATGAGCCTTCGCCAGGCCATCCCCATCATCATGGGCGCCAACATCGGCACCACCATCACCGCGCAGCTGCTGGCGTTCAAATTGTCCGATTACGTGCTGGCCATCGTGTTCGCGGGCTTCATCTTTATGAGCCTGGCGAAGACCGAGCGCCGCAAGCTGGCGGGCAAGGCGCTGTTCGGCTTCGGGCTGCTGTTCCTAGGAATCGACACCATGGGGGGCGTTATGAAGCCGCTGGCCGACAATGCCCTGTTTACCGATGCGATCGCCCAGGTAACGGGCGTGCCGGTGCTGGGTATTTTGGTAGGTACGCTCATGACTGTGGTGGTGCAAAGTTCAAGCGCTACCATCGCCGTGCTGCAGAACCTGGCGTCGGTGCCGGGCGCCGACGGCGGCAGCCTTATCGGGCTTGAGGGTGCCGTGCCCGTCCTGCTGGGCGACAACCTGGGCACCACCGTCACGGCGCTGTTGGCAGCCATCGGCCAGTCGCGCGACGCCAAGCGCGTGGCCCTTTCGCACTGCGTCTTCAATCTGTCGGGATGCCTGCTGTTCGTGTGGCTGGTAGGTCCCTTTGCCGCCGTGGTGGCCGCCATCCCGCCTGCCGGCCCCGAGGTGCAGGTCATCGCGCGGCAGATCGCCAACGCGCATACCCTGTTCAACGTGGCGATGACTGCGTTGTGGCTGCCCTGCGTGCCGGTGATGGCGAAGATCGTCATGGCGCTGCTGCCCGACCACCCGCGTCGCCCCCGCCGTCTTCGCCGGACGCACCTTGCGCCCGAGGAATCGCCGGCTGCTGCGGCTGTTCCCACCGCGGCGACTGCTTCCGACAGTGCGGCAGCCTAAGGATGCGGTCATTGGCGGTTGGCGTGCCCTTGGGCGTCGGCGTTTCAACGGTTGGGTGAAACGGGGAAGAGCGGGCCGCCAGGTGCTCTAGAATAGGCCGCGAAGGAAGGAGCCCCATGGAGGAATCGCCGCTCATATACTATGTGGAGGACGACGAGCACGTCCGCGACCTAACGTCCTACGCCCTGCGCCAGGCTGGCTTTCAGGTGCACGCCCTTCCGGAAGCGCGGAAGCGCGACTTCGTGGCCGAGTGCGCGAAGGCCCAGCCGGCGGCGGTGCTGCTGGACATCATGCTGCCCGGCGACGACGGGATGGAGCTGCTGCGAGCGCTGCGAGCAAGCGACGCCACGGAGGCGATCCCCGTGCTGATGCTGACGGCCAAGGGCACCGAGTTCGACAAGGTGGTTGGCCTGGACGCCGGCGCCGACGACTACCTGTCCAAGCCTTATGGCATGATGGAGCTCATCTCGCGGGTGAACGCCCTGGTAAGACGGGCGTCACGCCCTGCGCACGTGTCGGGGAAGGCCGCCGGCGCTGCTGGTGCCCCAGGCGCTGCCGGTACCGCACGTGCAGCCAGCGCGCTAGGAGCTGCAAGCGCTGCCACCAACACCGCCGCAAGCGCGCCCGACTTAGACGACGTGCTGCAGGCGGGCGATATCGAGCTATCCCCGCTGGCGCGCACCGCAGAGGTGGGCGGCGTGGAGCTTTCCCTTACGCGCAAGGAGTTCGACCTGCTGCGCTTCCTCATGGAAAACCGCGGCCGCGTGCTCACCCGCGAGCAGTTGCTGGAAGCGGTGTGGGGTATCAGCTTCGTCGGCGAGACGCGCACGGTGGACATGCACGTAAAGACGCTGCGCAAGAAGTTGGCGCAGGCGCGTCCCGGCGCCGAAGGGGCCATTGTGACGGTACGTGGCTCGGGTTACCGTCTGCGGAAGGGCGACCGATGAGTGCCTCGCGAACGCGCAATGAAGAGCTGGCCAGGGCCGAGAAGATGCGGCGCGACTTTACGGCCAACGTGTCCCACGAGATGAAGACGCCCCTGCAGGTGATCTCCGGCTACGCTGAGCTGATGGCCAACGGCCTGGTGCCGCCTGAAGACGTGCCGCGGTTCGCCAAGCTCATCTACGACGAATCCCAGGCCATGCGGGCGCTCATCGACGATGTGCTGGTGCTCTCGCGCTTAGACGAGGTCGCCCCCGACGCCGAAGACGCCGCCGACGTGGACCTGTCGGCGGCGGCGGAGCATGTGGCCCAGCGACTGGCGAAACCGGCGCGGGACGCAGGGGTGCGGCTGCGGGTGCAGCTTGAGCCCGTCCTGGTGCGCGGGAACGAGACGCTGCTGGAGCAGATGATCTACAACCTGGTGGAAAACGGCATCCGCTACAATCGCGAAGACGGCTTGGTGATCGTGGAAACCTCCGAAGAGCGGGCCGCCGACAACGCGCAGGTGGCGATCGTGCGGGTGAGCGACACGGGCGCGGGCATTCCGCCGGACAAGCGCGACAAGGTGTTCGAGCGCTTCTACCGGCTGGAGAAGAGCCGCTCGAAAGAGACCGGTGGCACGGGGTTGGGCCTGGCCATCGTGAAGCACGCGGCCCTCTACCACGGCGGCGACGTAACCGTGGAAAGCCAGGAAGACAAAGGCACCTGCTTCACCGTGCGCCTGCCCGTCGCATCTCCATCGAACGGCTCATGCGGGAGCTCGGGCTGACCATCCGCCACGATCTCATTGTCATGGCGCGCTGCCTCTCTCTTACCGACGCGTTCTGGATGAAGCGGGCCGACGAGGCGATCACCTGGGACGACGTCTTCCTGTACCGCAACCCCTTCGACGACGCGATTGCGCGCACCGCCTTCGACGGCATGGGCGCGTGTCTGGTGTAGCTCGGCGATTCCCCGTACTGCCCCGGTACCCCTTGCAGGTACCCCTTTTCGGTGTGGGGAACGCATTTTCCTGGTCGTAGAGTTTTCCCAGAGGTAATTCTGCGAAACGCACGGCGGGAAAGGGGCGGCTTGTGGGCACATACGATGCGCGGTCGATTCGCGGGCAGTTCCCGCTTCTGCGCGACTATCCGCAGCTGTCGTATCTGGACAGTGCCGCCACCTCCCAGGTGCCGGATTGCGTGCTGGAGGCGGGCACGCCCAACATCGCCGGCGCCGTGGGATTCGCCCGAGCCTGCGACTTCCTGGCGTCCCTCGACCGCGAGGCGTTGCAGGTTCATACGCGCGAGCTGTGCAACCAGGTGATCGACTTGGTGTCGTCCCTCCGCGGGGCGCGCATCCTGGGCCCGCAGGAGCCAGGCTCCCACGACGCGCTGGTGTCGTTTGTCCTGGACGGCGTGCACCCCCACGATTTGGCGGATGCCTTGGGCGAGCGCGGCGTGGCGGTGCGCGCCGGAAGCCATTGCGCCATGCCCATCCACCAGGAACTGGGCGTGCCGGCCAGCCTGCGCGTGAGCTTCGGGGCCTATTCCACCGAAGGTGACGTCGAACGGCTCGCAGGCGCGCTGCTGGAATGCTGGGAGGAACTGCGATGAACGACGCCGTTATGCAGCTGCACCGAAATCCGCAGCACAAGGGCTTCCTTTACGAAGGATGCGTTGGGCCGCACCTGGCGCTGGCCTGCGGTCAGGCGGCCAACCCCCTGTGTGGCGATTCGGTGCGCTTCCATGTGCTGCTTGAGGCTGTTCAGGCGCAAGCGGGTGCGAGCGCGGCGCCATTCCCGTTGCGAGAGCGGTCGGCTGCCGGTTCGGCCGCGAGGGCGGGGGAGGTGTCAAGCGCGCGTTCCAACAGCGTTACTCCCGCCGCCGTGGCGGCTTCGGGTTCTGGTGCGTCGTCGCAGGCCGTCGCTGCGAGCGCCTTCCCGCCCGATGCTTCGCCGTTGGCTGTCTCGCGCTGCGACGGGCTGCCGCCAGCCGTCGTCGCAGCTGCCGCCGGAGTTCCCCCGTTTGCAGGATTCGACTCCATCGCCGTTGAGGCCCCCCTGCTTGCGGAATTCAACCCCATCGCCGCCAGAGCTTCCCCGTTTGCGTAATTCGGCCCCGTTGTCGTTGCCCCCCTGCTTGCGTAATTCGGCCCCGTTGTCGTTGCCCCCCCCCCTGCTTGCGGAATTCGGCCACATTTCCGTGACGGCTTTCGTTTCGGCGGGGAAAGGCAGCAGCAGCTTCGGGCGTCCCATACGCCGCGAGGCGCCCGCGGCCAGCACGCATACCCCTATGCCTGCCGCAGGAGCCCCAGAAACTGCGCGCCCCTGCGCTCGCATCTGTGCGTGTGCGGGGGCGTGCATTCCCCTGGCGGCGTTTGCAGGCACCGCCTTGCTTGCTCGGGCGTCGTTTCCGAGGCAGCTATCGCGGAAGCCCCTTCAGGCGAGGTTGCTAGAGCATCGCTTCGCACCGCCTCGCCCATCCTTTCCCGTGCCCTGCCGTCTGCCTGCTGTGTTGCCCATACCATACCGCCGCGAAACCGAAGAGGGCATACCCCGAAAGAGGTATTCGGAAAGCCCACCGTCCCGCCCGGCGCTGCTCTGCGCGCCCCCCGCCCCCCGCCCTGCACGTTCCGACGGCTGTCGCGTCATCAGACTCCGGCGCTTCTGCGAGCCCCCACTGCCTTCGCGCCTCATCACAGCTGCTCGATGTAACCGAAGACGTTTATGGCAATCGAAACCTGCCATAAACGTCTTCCGTTACAGAAAATCGTACATAACCGTCATCGGTTACAGTGTTTTCTGCCATAAACGTCGTTCGTTACACGGGCGATAGCTGGAGCGCGCCATAAACGTCTCCCGTTACATCGGAGGCCCGCGAAGCGCCACAACCGTCACCGGTTGCATCGTTTCCCGTCCGAATGCAGGCAACGCCTCGGCGCCGGAACGTGAAGGTGACATGACAGTTTCCTTAAGGTAACGGTTCGGCGAAACGAAATCGTTGCTGCAAGCCATCCGAATGGCTATTATGAGACTGGGTGAGAAGCGCGCACGATCATGTTCGGAATATATCCTGCCTGGTCATGGTTCTTCTCTCTTGAGAGGCAAACGCCGGTTTTCGCAAGGGACCGGTGGGGGATAGGAGTTGCAATGAGGAAGTCTACTGCTCGTATTAAGGTAGTGAACAGCCTGCTGGCGTGCGCGCTGGTACTGGGGCTGATGCCGTCGCTGGGATCGGTTGCCTACGGCGATCCAGCTGAAAATCTCATGGGGGGGGGTCGCCTGAAAGCGGTTTGCTAGGGGCGGTTTCTGACCTCATGATACCCGAAGCGCAGGATGAGCCCGCCGGCGACCCTGCGTCGGAGGATGACGCTGCCCCCGATAACGCCGGCAACCCCGAAGGCCCCGTTTCGGCCGCCGACCCCAACTCCGAAGGCGCCGAAGCGAACGCTCCCACCCCTGTTTCCGAAGGTGACGATTCCCCCGACGCCGCCTCCGATCCCAACGCCGACGAAGCTGACGACGCCGACGACTCGGCGATCGAGCCCAAATCCTTGGCCACCTTCGACGCTGGCGACGGCTTCACCGACTGCGGCGGCCTGTCCATCAAGAGCGCCGACGGCTCCACGGACGGCTTCGGCTACGAAGAGGTCATCTGGACGCGTATCGGCCGCGGCTACACCGAGAACTGGTATAGCGACAATGGCCGCAATCCCGAAATCCCCCGTACCAATCCGGTTACCGCCACCCTCAACATGCTGGTCATCAAGAAGAGCGGCACGTACACCATCAAGAACACCACGGACGCGGCCACGGGCACCGGCATCCGCGTCATGCCCGGCTTGAACGTGAACCTGGTGTTCGCCGGTGTGAACATCAACGGCGGCTACCCCATGGAAATCGTCACCAACAGCCACGTGTCCTCCGCCTACGACTACCTGACCGAAGAGGTGGAGGGCTCCGACGTGGCGAATCCCACGCGCGTGCACATCACCCTGGCCGACGGTACCACGAACAACCTGACCTCGCTCTACAACAGCATCGCTCACAGCTCGGGCAGCAACCAGAACTACAACGAGTACCAGTTCCCCGGCCTGCGCTGCGGCGAGGGGTCGTACCTGACCATCGACGACGCGGTGCTCAACGTGGACACGGCGGGCAACCACATCACGCCCGTTGACGGCGCCATCCCCGACGGCACCACCTACGTGGACCGCACCGGCACCGTGCGCACCGCCGACTCCACCAAGAAGAAGGAAAGCGAGCGCTTCAGCAGCCTGTCGAACTTGGAGTCCTCCAATCCCGGCGTGCTGAACGTGTACGGCGGCGTGCGCTCGGCCTCTATCGGCGGCGGCCCGCTTGAGAACTCCGGCGTCATGACCTTCGACGGCGGCACCATCAACACCTATGCCGCGGCCTTCAATGGTAACGGCGCCGGCTGCGGCATCGGCGGCGGCCATGCGGGCGGCAGCACCCAGACTACCATCAACGGCGGCGTCATCTACGCACGGTCGTCCTTCCACGGCGCGGCTATCGGCGGCGGATGCACCTACGTCGGCGGCATGTCGTCCTACCTCACCTTCCCCCTGGCCGACGCGCTGCTCTCCCGCAACGCCAACTCCACCATCGCCGGCGACATCACCATCAACGGCGGCTTCACCACGGCCCAGGGCGACGAGCACTCCAATGCCTTCGGTCAGGGTTGCGGTGGCTCCAATACCGGCAAGACCATCCTCATCACCGGCGGCACTCTGTATCCTCTTTGGGGTGGTGGCGGCGGCTTTCTGGAAATCGGTGGCGATGGCGGCAAGGTCATCATCACCGGCGGCTCCATCAACTGCACGCGCTTCCAGGGCAATGACAACGACGGCAAGGCCTACGGCGGCAAGACCGATGAGAACGGCAACTACCTGTTCGACAGCACCAACAAGGTGGCCATGATCAACGTGAAGGTGGGCCCGAAGATTGAGTCCATGGTCAAGCAGCTCATGCGCGACAAGCTGGGCGACGCCTACGACGAGAGCACCATTGCCTCCAATCCGGAGTACCAGAAGCTGCTGGCCGAGGGCATGAACGCCAAGATCGAGTCCTGGGAGTTCAAGATTAACGACATGCCCATGGAGCCCTACTACGGCGCCCCGGCCCGTTTGCAGAACGGCATCCTGTACCTGTGGCTGCCCGAGGGCACCTACGGCCGCGACAAGGTGGACGCGAACTTCAGCTACTACGTGGGCGACCAGCTGCTCACCTCTTACACCAACGTGCCGGCGAACCCCGACTCCGCCGACGGTACCATCAAGGAATGGGAGGTCTTCGAGCTGGACGAGGCCTTCATCGAGGCCAACTGGTCCAAGTACTACGACGGCGTCTCCCTTGATTCCGCGGGTATTCTGGGCTCGGGCGGCATCTCGGTGAACAACCCGCCCAGCGGCAAGCTGACCGATGCGAACAAGCTGACCTTCGGCGCTCAGAAGATGGACGAGCTGGGCAACGGCACGGCGGCTTCCACCAGCTCTTCGAAGATGCCGGCCGATTCGGGCATGTACAACGTAGAGGTCATGTCCTCGCAGTACGCTTCCGACAGCGCCTTCGCCGTGACCTATTGGGGGCACCGCGCCTATGGTACCGCCACGGTGTCGCCCATCTCGTCGCGCTCCGTGACCGAGGTTCCCGAAGAGCTGGGTCGCGTGGTGGGCGACGACACCTACACCAGCCCCGTGTGGCTGCAGGACGAGGCTCCCGAAGGGGCCGACTTCAACACGGCGCTGCAGAACCACATGTTCGTTCCCGTGGACGTGACCAGCTACAAGGTGCCCTTCGGAGACACCTACAAGGACGGCACCGACACGGCGAAGGCCTCGTGCGTGGTTCCCCAAGGCCGCATCACGCTGTACCTGGACGGCGTGCAGATTCCCGCGCGCCTGGGCGGCGTGATTGACTATCGCCTGAGCTATGATGACACCGGCAAGCCGGTTATGGGCGATAACGGTTCGCAAGCTACTACCAACAGCGACGTGGTCACCTATGTCGACGACGACGGTCGCATGCACGCGGTGGCCTACTTCGACCTGAACGAGAAGAAGATCAACGAGCTGTTCCGCTCGGCGGACTACCGTGCGAACAACACCTTCGACAAGAAGGTTGCCGAGGCTGGCCCCGACGACCCCGCGCCGCTGCACGAGGTGCATGCGGTGTACACGTCGGCCGTGCGCGACAACCTGATCGACCGCGACGATGTCGACCAGGCCGTGGAAGGCTACAGCCTGGAAGCGCCGCAGGATGAGGAGCCGGCGGCGGAGGAGCAGGCCGCAGACGACGCGGCCGATGCGACGGTGGGTGCGCTGGCGGCAGGCGGCGAGCTTGATCCGGCGGCCTTCGGAGCCCTGGTGGCGCAGAAGGTGTTGCTGTTCGCCGAGGGCGCCGACGACGAGACCGGCAGCCTGATCGCGAAGGAAGCCACCTCGGCCGGCATCGACGGCGTGGCTCCCCGATGGTCCGATTCCGGCTACGAGAACTACTACGAGTCCACCACGCCCGTGACTTTCGTGGACATCGCCATGGTTGATCCCACGGGCACCCTGTACAACGAAATGGGCCAGCCCCAGGAGAACCCTGACGGCACCAATTCCTACGATCGCGTGGCCTACGACCCGGCGCTGCCGGTGGATGCGTCCAACATGCCCTCTATCGACGACAAGTACAAGGCCAGCTACGTGGTGGAAAAGCCCGTCGAGGGCGGCACGGAGAAGGAAGTGGTCTGTGAGGAGTACAAGTTCTACCACGTGACCGATTTCCGCGATTCGGAGACCTCCCGGGCGTCTACTCCTGACTGGTTCCCCGTTTACCTGACTACGAACTCCCTGGGCGACGTGACCTTCACAAGCTCCGATCCTGCTGCCGTCACCTTCGACCCCGCCACGGTGACCAACCGCGAGTACGAGGACGGCACGGTGGAGTACGGCATTGGCGCGCGGGCTCATGTGAACTCGGCAGGTAAGGTGACGCTCAAGGCTCGGGTGGCTCCTAACGGTGCCTACAACGGGCTGGAGCGCAGCTTCACGCTGTACATCTACCCCGACCTGTCGAAGAAGCCGGTGCTGGACATGAAGGAGACGGCTTACGACACCAGCCGCTCCGACGGCACCATCCGCCCCGGCGACGTGCTGGCCTACACTGCCACGCTCACGAACACCACGCCCGACTCGGCGCTGTTCCGCGGCAAGATGCAGATGCAACTGCCCGACACCCTGGAAGTGGGCCGCGTATTCTATACCGATCCCAACGGAGCGGAGCGCGAGCTTGACCCCAGCGAGTACACGGTGACCACCGATCCCGCCACCGGTGTGTCCACCATCGAGTTCACGTCCACCGAGGTGCTCTACGGCTTGGGCCAGATGAGCCTGACGGTGGAGGCTGCGGTGAAGGCCGATGTTGCCTGGCGCGCCCTGACCGACCCTGATTCGGTGAGCTTCCATTCCACCACCACGGGCAGCGGCGTGTACGGTATCGGCGACAGCGACTTCGACTGGGATACCCGTTACGACTACGTGGACGGCACGCCCACCGACGAGGCCAGCGCCGAATGCGACCCCACGCTTCCACCCGAGCGTGAGCCCGAACAGCCCAAGCCGCCCTATACTCCCGACGAGCTTGAGGAGATTCTCGGCGGTGGCCTGGTGGACCCCGAGCCCGGCACGCCCGACGACCCGGAGCCCGGTCCCGGCGTACTGGTGGGCGGCACTGACCCGGTGCCCGGTTCGCCCTTCGACCAGGCGGTGGAGGACAGCGACTATACCGACGACCCCAAGCCGAACCCCATTGTGCCGGGCGACCGTATCATCAAGTTCGGCGAGAAGGACGACCCCGAGACCCCCGATGACATCGCCGAGGAGCTGAAGCGCATCATCGACAAGGTGGTGGAGGAGAACAAGGGCAAGCCCGAGGACGAGCGCCAGACCACGGTTGACATCCCGGTGACTATCCTGACGCCCAACCCCGACGACCCGGACGGCGAGCCGGTGGAGAAGCACGTGATCATCACGGTGCCCGTGCCCGATACCCCCGACGACCCCGACAACCCGGACAACCCGGACGACCCCGACAATCCCGACAATCCCGACAACCCGGACAACCCGGATAACCCGGACAACCCGGATAACCCGGACAACCCCGACAACCCGGACGATCCGGGCAACCCGGACGACCCGAAGAACCCCCACGATCCCGACCGCGACGACCACGGTTTGACGGTGCTGCCGAACGACCCGGTGGTTCCCGACCCCGGCAACCCGGACGACCCCGACGACCCGGACACCCCGGCGAAAAGCGACATCGTGGTGACCAAGGAGCTTCGCAACGTTACGCCCGGGTTCGCTGACCGCGGCAACACCTACGCGCTGGTGGGTGATACGCTGGAGTACACCATTGTGGCCAAGAACCTGAAGGAGGGCACGGCGTGGCTTGCGGCCCAGGTGTACGACCCGCTGCCCCAGGGCGTGGCCTACGTGCCCGGTTCGGCGGTCATCACCGATCAGTTCGGCAAGCAGCATGCGGTGAAGGCCGAAGACGAGCTTCACGGCGAAGGCGGCAAGCTGGGCTTCAACCTGGGCGACATCTACGGCGGCAAGCAGGCCAGCGTCACGTTCAAGGTGACGGTCACGGCCGATGCGGTGGCCGACGGCGCCCCGGTGCCGTCCAACGTGGCCTACGGCCAGGGCACGAAGCCTTCCGACACCGTCGTGTATCCGGAGGGAACCGACCCCGACACCTTCGATCCCACCACCGACCTGCCTATCGAGATCCAGCTTCCCGACCCCACGCCGGGCACGTTCGACCCGGGCAGCGAGGACGAGAAGGACAAGTGGGAGGAAGAGGATCCGGACAACCCCGGTACCACCAAGCCCAAGGACCTGCTGCCCACCGACCCGGCCAAGCCCGACGGCACGAGCCACACCGATCCCGACCACGGGAAGTTCTCCACGGTCAAGGACGCCACGGTGGTGACCGAGCACGAGGGTGCGCCCGAGGGCACTGTGTACGTGGGCGACGTGGTGGCCTATACCATCACGTTCGCGAATCACGACGAGCCGTGGACCGCGTGGTACAACGTGACCCTGTACGACAAGCTGCCCAAGGGCCTGGCACCGGTGGCGGGCTCCTTCGCGCTGAAGGCTCCCGGCGCCGAGGACGCCCAGCCGCTTGACGACTCGGTCTACAACGCGCAAAGCGGGGACATCTCGGTGTATGTGGGGCGCGTGTTGGGCGGTCAGGAAGCGGTGCTCACGTTCCAGTGCACCGTCACTGACGAGGCTGTGGGCTCCGACATCGGCAACACAGCGGCTGTGTACGGCACCGACCCGTCGAAGACCGAGCCCTCGGTGCTGGATGGTACGCCGGGTGCCACTCCCGGGGTGGGTGACCGCTACGCCCCCGAAGAGGGCTGGGAGAGCTTTGTGGAGGACAACGGCTCCGACTCGGCGAACTTCTCGTCGGTGAGCTATCCCGATAGCGAAGGCCCCGTGGACGTGGTCGACCCGAACGGCGATTCGAACCGCAAGCCCACACCGCTGCCTTCCGGTGACGGCAACGGTAACGGCGACGGTAACGGCAGCGGCGGCCCGGGCGGCTCGTCGGCGGCCACGGGTGACAGCCTGCCCGTGACGGCGCTTGCGGGCCTGGCGTTCGCGGCCTTCGTGGTGCTGGCGACCGCCCTGTGGCGCCGCCGGGTAGACGCCCTCAGGGAGCAGGCGCCGCGCGGCAAGCACGTGCGGTAAGGAGGCCTGCCGGCGGGCGCGGCTGACAGAAGCGTTCGGCGGCCGCTGATAGCGGGGCGATTTCAAGCCCAACGTAACCAGGGGCACGGCAACAAGTCGCGCCCCTTTCATTTGCCGCGCGCGGGGTGCGACTGCCGTTTCGCCGGGGCAGGGCGAACGCCTGGACTTCGCCGTGCATTTGCTTGGCTCTTGTTGGGTCGCGTCGTCTGCAGGTGCGTTATACTGTGTCCTAGGACAATTTTGCGAATCGGGGCGGACAAGGCGTCTCGGCGCAACGCTCGCGCACAGCGAGCAGGGGCTTCGTCGTCGGCCAAGGGGGAGGCGTGTTCGGCAGTCTGGTCATCGCATACCTGTTTCTAGGAGGCGCCGGCGCAGGTGCCTGCCTGGTGGGCGCGGTGGTGTCGCTGCTGTGCCCGAAAGAGCTGGTGGCTGCCCGCATGCCGGCGGGTGGCGCCCGTCGATCCCTGCGCTTGACGGCTCCGCAGGCCTACAAGCGCCTGATCGGCTCCCTCGGCATCGCCGGCGTCCTGTTTCTTGCCGTGGGGGCGGTGTGCCTGCTGGCGGACGTCGGCGGCGTGGTCAACGCTGAGCCGCTGGTGGTCAGCGCGCGCATCACCTATATATCCGTCGGCGCCGTCGCGCTGGCGGCATGCTTGCTGCTCGCCGTGGCTCAGACGATGCTCTGGACGGGGGTGCCCCGCCTTGCAAGCTTGGGGGCGGTGCGCGCTGTTGCCTGGATGCTCGCTGCGGTCGCCTGCGCCGTCGCGGTTTACACGGCGCTGCTGCTGAGCGCCATGCGCGCCGTTCCCTTGTGGAATAGCGGCTGGCTGGCGGTGCTGTTCGTGCTGTCGTCCCTGTCGTGCGGAATAGCCCTGGCGCGTTTGGCCCTGCTCGCCAGCGGGTCGAGCGAGCCCTTTGCCGTGCTGTTCCATCGCTTGGCGCAAGCCGATGCTGCGGTGCTGGTAGCCGAGGTTGCGGCGTTGGGCTTGTTCCTGGCAGCCGTCGGGTTTTGGGGCCAGAGCGGTGCCGGCCCCTGGCCCCAGGGAAGCGGCACCCATGCCGCGCTGGCGTCTTCGGTCGAGCAGCTGACGCGAGGACCTCAGGCGCAGCTTCTCTGGGGCGGCTTCGTTGGCTGCGGCATCGCCTTGCCGCTGGGCCTTAGCCTTGCCCGGCTGGTCCTGGGTTCTGCGCGCCGCCGCGGGCGCGCCTCTTCGGAGGGCCGCTTCGAGCCGTCGTGCCGAACGGGTCGCGATGCGCTTGCAAGTGCATCGGTGGCGCTGGTGGAATCTGCTTCCGTGCTGGTCGGCGGGGCAGCGTTGAGGTTCGCAATCGTTCATGCGGCGGTGCATCCGGTGCTTGCCCTTGCGCTGGGCTGAGGAAAAGGAAGGAAAGAGCAGCTTATGTTTCCGTTTCAGGTTGACGAGTCCTCCGACGTGCCGCTGTGGGTGCAGCTGCGCAACCGCGTGGCCTACCTCATTACCAGCGGGTACTTCAAGCCGGGCGACCAGCTGCCCACGGTGCGCGGCCTGGCTTCCGACATCTCCATCAACTACAACACCGTGAACAAGGCCTACTTGAGTCTGGTGTCCGACGGTTACTTGGAGTCTACGCGCGGTCGCGGCGTGTTCGTGCGCGACCTGGCGGCGGACATCGACCAGGAGGCTACCCAGAAAGTGGGTGCCATCCTGGACGACTGCGTGGCGGCCTGCCGCGACCTGGGCATGGACCTCGACGACATCCAGAAGTGCATGACGGCGAAGATTCTGCAGGTCAAGCAAGCGGAAGGACTCGTGCAGCCGGATGCCGAGGATGGGGCGACGGAGCCCTCTCGCGGGCGAATCATTACTATCGCCATCAAGCCGGGACGCGCTGCTCGCTTCGGGACGGACGAGGCCCGCGCGCAGGCGGCGGGGGCCTAGGCGTTTCAGCGTCCGACGGGGGAGACGGGTAACGAGAGGCAAGAGGGGGATCGAACCATGGCGCAGAGGGGTAAGCAGCGGCGGGCCTTCGACCGGGCGGCGTTGGGCACCGAGGGCGAGCGGGCGGTGGCGGGTTCTTCCGCAGCGGCGTTCCACTGCGGGGCAGTAGTGCCCTCCACTACCGAGATCGTAGGCGAGCGGGCATCGCGCGTGGGGGTTGGCGTGTTCTCCGCAGCGGTGTTCGTGTTAGCGTTTGTGCTGTTCATTGGCTTGTGGTCTATGGTGGCAGGGTTGGATGCCGTCGGGTTGGCAGCAGTTTTGTGCGCCGTGATTGCCGCCGCCTTTGCCACGCTGGCCATCCATATCGCCCAGGAGTGGGAGCGGGTGGTGGTGCTGCGCTTCGGCGCCTTCAACCGCGTGTCGGGTCCGGGCCTGTTCTTCACCTGGCCCGTTGTGGAGCAGAACACCATGCGCGTGGACACCCGCGTGCGAGCCACCACCTTCGGTGCCGAAGAGACCCTTACCGCTGATTTGGTGCCCCTGAACGTGAACGCCGTTCTGTTCTGGCATGTGTGGGACGCCAAGGCTGCGTGCTTGGAGGTCGGCAACTTCACGTTGGCCGTGGAGCTGGCGGCTCAGACGGCCTTGCGCGAGGCTATCGGGCGGGCAGGGGCTGCCGAGGTGGCCATCCGTCGCAACCAGCTGGATCGCGAGCTGAAGGCGGCTTTGGAGGAGAAGGTGGCGCCGTGGGGCGTGACCATCCTGTCGGTGGAGGTGCGCGACATTCTGCTGCCCAAGGAGCTGCAGGACATCATGTCGCTGGAGGCCCAGGCCGAGCAACGTAAGAAGGCGCGCATCATCCTGACCGAGGCCGAGCAGGACATCTGCGACATGATGGGCGAGATGGGCGACGCCTACGCCGAGCATGCCGACGCCCTGCGCCTGCGGGCCATGCATCTGCTGTACGAAAGCGTCCGCGAGACCGGCGGCACCGTGGTGGTGCCCAGCAGCTTCAGCGAAGGCTTCGGCGACATACTGGGGGATGGCTCCAAGCTGGGGCGGTCGTAAGTTAGACGCAGCTGAAAGGTAACGGCTGCCATGGCGGGGAAATTGTCATAGGATATTCCTTGATTGTCTTATGACAATACGTTAGACTGGCCGCAAAGGGGACTTAGCTAAATCCTTGTAGAAGGTTTCGCAGGCACGTGCGAGGAAGGCGCGCACGCGAGGGATGCGCTGCCGCCGCACTGCACCAAGGGGGTTCTTCGCCGTGAGCACGGTGAGCGCTGGTGGTGAATCGCCGAAGATGCGGTTGCGGATCAGCTTTTTGGAAGCGTTCCGGGTTTACCGCGCACTGCCAACCGACCGAAGGAGAAGAGATGCGAAAAGCAAGCGTTTCCAGGCGCACCTTGACGCGCCGCAGCTTCCTGACTGGGACCGCTGTCGCCGCCGGTGCTGTTGCCGCAGGATCGCTGAGCGCCTGTAGCGGCACTGAGGCGCCGGCGCCCGAGCAGGACGGGTCTGCTGACGAGGCCGCCGATGTGAGCAAGCTGCAGCCCCAGGCCGTGGCGGCGCCGGAAGAGCAGAAGTTCTTCCAAAGTTGCATGGGCAACTGCTCCGGTTGGGGATGCCCGTGCTATGTGACTGTGCGCGACGGCAAGGTGGCCAACATCGAGCGCGCCAAGCTGACCGCACCCGACGGGTCGCCCAGCCCCTACCAGGAGACGTGCCTGAAGGGCTACGCCAACATCGAGCGCATGTACGCGCCGAACCGCGTGCAGTACCCCATGAGGCGCGCTGGCGAGCGCGGCGAGGGGAAGTGGGAGCGCATCAGTTGGGACGACGCCGTGAAGGAGATCACCGACAAGTGGAAGCAGCTGCAATCGGACTACGGTCCGGCGTCGGTCGCCTTCATGAGCGGTTCGGGCAGCGGCATGGCCACCATTTCGTGGACGAGTCGCCTGCAGTCCCTCATGGGTGCTATGACCATCGCTCCGGCCTACGACAACACCGGCATGTACTGCCAGATGAACCACGGTGGCTTGAGCGGCCTGCTCCCCGGCCATAACGAGCATCGCGACATCCCCAACACGAAGAATCTGTTCATCTGGGGCACGAACCCCACCGAGTCCATGATCGTGGACTACCATCTGGTTTCCGAGGCGCGCGACAACGGGGCGAAGATCATCGTCATAGATCCCATCTTCACCACGTCGGCGGCCCATGCGGACCTGTTCGTACCCATCCGCCCCGGTACCGACGGCCTTCTGGCCTGCGGCATGGCCCAGATCGCTCTTCGCGATGGAAAGGCCGACGAAGCGCATCTGCGCACCATGACCGTAGCGCCTTTCCTGGTGAAGGATTCCGACGGGCTGTACCTGCGTCTTTCCGACTTGGGCCAGGCAGAAGCCGGCAGCCCCGACGACCGCATCATGGTGTACGAGGGCGACGCTGCGGTGGCTTTCGACGCCGCTGCCGAGCCCGAGCTGGAAGGGTCCTTCGAAGTCGAGGGCATTGCGGTGAAGACCGCCTACCAGATTCTGCTCGACCGGCTGTACGAATGGGACCTGGATACCATCGCCGATTACACCGACGTGCCCGTGGCCACCATCGAGGAGCTGGCGAAGATCTACACCTCGGACTTGTCGCTGATCTTCACCGGGTTCGGCCCCGACCACTACGCCAACGGCCAGACCGCCTATGACGCCATGTTTGCCCTGGCCGATATCACCGGCATGGAGGCCAAGCACGGTGCGGGTATCTGTTGCAGCGACTTCTCCGCCGCCACCAGCCAAGGCTACATCAGCACCGCCACCACGGATTTGGGCGAGGCTGCCATTCCGGCGCCCACGGTGCATGCCCCCCACTTCCCGCAGCTCATGAGCGAAGACGGGCTGGGCGTCATCGAATCGGCGCCGAAGTCCTGCTACTTCTACATCGTGAACCCCATCGGCAACGAGCCCGACCGCAAGAAGTGGGTGGAGGGCATCTGCTCCATGGAGATGGTGGTGGTGTCCGACATGTTCATGTCCGAAACGGCCACCTACGCCGACTACGTGCTGCCCGTGGCGTTCCTGTTCGAACGCGACGATATCGGATCGTCGGCGAACCCCTACGTGAAGCTGTCGGAGAAGGCCGTGGAGCCGGCGTTCGAGAGCAAGAGCGACTTCGACATCATCACCATGCTGGGCAAGGGCATGGGCTTCGACCAGTACTTCACCCAGACCCTCGAAGGCTTCCTGGAGTCCTGCGTGACGAACCCGGTGGCCGAGGCTATGGGGATGACCTGGGAGAAGCTGAAGAAGGAGCACGCGCTGTGGGTGTATCCGGAGGAGCCTACGGTGGTGGGGCTGAACACGCCGCCGCTGTCTGTCACGGGTCGCTTCGAGTTCTACCACGAGAACGTCCAGCCCATGGACCCCAACGCCGTAACCGAGTGGGATCAGCGCAAGGAGTCCTGCTGGTTCTGGGAGCCGCCGCTGGAGGCATGGCGCGAGAACCCGCTGTTCGAGAAGTACCCGCTTACTTTCATCAGCGAGCGCTGCAAGTTCAAGACCCACACCATGTTCAACAACGCGCCCATGCTGCTTGAGCTGGACCCCGAGCCCTACATCAAGATCAACCCCGTGGACGCCGAGGCTCGCGGTATCAAGGAAGGCGACACGGTGCGGCTGTTCAACGACCGCGGCGACGTCACGCTGAAGGCGGTCATCAATCCGGGGTGCCGTCCGGGCGTGCTGGTGATCGATCACGGTTGGGAGCGCGACAACTTCATTGACGGGCACTACTCCGACCTGTCCAGCTGCGCCTCGTGGCCGCGCTTCGAGCAGGACAACTGGTTCGACTGCCTGTGCGAGATGGAAAAAGTGGCCTAAGGAGGCATCATGCGATACGGAATGGTTATCGACCTTACTAAATGCATGGGGTGCCAAACCTGCGCCACCTCGTGCAAGCTGTCCAACAACCTGCCTGCGGGTGTATGGTGGAACACGGTGAAGACCCAGGGCGGCACCACCATCGACACCTGCGGCGGCACCTACCCGAACTGCACGCTCGCGCATTTGCCCGTCGCCTGCCAGCAGTGCGCAAGCCCGGCCTGCGTGGAGGTGTGCCCCACCGGCGCGTCCTACGTCGACGAGGCCACCGGCCTGGTGTTGGTGGACGGCGAGACGTGCATCGGCTGCGACACCTGCATCTCGGCATGCCCCTACGAGGTGCGCGTGCATTTGGACGCCACGCCGAAGTACGCTGTCGACTTCGCCGTGGGCGCCTGGGATGCGCCGTCCCATGTGGGCAACACCGTGGAGAAGTGCACCATGTGCGCGAATCTGGCGGCCCGTGGCGACGAGCCCATGTGCGTGCAGGCGTGCGTCGGCAAGGCGCGCTTCTTCGGCGACTTGGACGACCCCGCATCCGAGGTGTCGAAGCTGATTGCCTCGCGCGGCGGCACGCAGCTGCTTCCCGAGCAGGGCACCGATCCTAGCGTGTACTACCTGATGTAGGCATTCGGGCCGTCCGGTTTGCCAGGCGCTCCGGACGGTCGCTGCCTGGCCAGAGCGCGCTGACCGAGCGTGCCCTATCGCCTGCTACCGAGGACGTCCGCCACTCTGCCCCCGCGGACGTCCTCGGTTTGCGCTTCCTGCGGGGGAACGGGGTGCGAGACGGGCTGAAGCTCGCTGCCGCCTTAGGTGCTCTAGTAGCGCAAAGGGACGGCTCTGCGTGCTGCCGGGGCCTTCGCGAGCCCCAGCACCGCGATTCCGCCGCATCGCGGCTGCCCGATGTAACGGAAGGCGGTTGTGGCAACCCGGCCACGCCCGATGTAACGGAAGACGGTTGTGGCAACGAAAACCTGCCATAAGCGTCTTCCGTTACACGAAATCGTACATAACCGTCTTCCGTTACAGCATTTTCCTGCCACAACCGTCGTCCGTTACATCGCCACCCTCCCGAACGCGGGCGGCGCCTCGATGTCGAACAACCAGGCCGGCACGCAGAGCCAGCTCCTGTGCTATCGGACGTGCTGTTCGGGTGGGCCGTCCTTTGCGTTGTTGGGGGGTGCTGCGGAACGCGAGGCGGGCCGCAGATCATGCCCCCTTCGGCGCTCTTGTCCTCGAGAAGTGCCGGGTCGTTTTTGGCATGAGGATTTTGGCCGTCCTCTGCTTGAGAGCGTGGTGCTTTCGATGGTAAAATATTGCTCTATAGCAATATTTTATGGAGGTGTCTATGCTGTCTGTCGCTCAGAGTGCCGCGATGCTTTCCGTGAGTCCTGCGCGCGTCAGGGCGCTTATTGCCTCTGGCGGCCTTCCGGCGGTGAAGGTGGGTCGGGCCTGGTGTCTTCGGGAAGAGGATGTGCTCGATCGGCTGGCGAGGCAGCCTAAGGCCGGCCGCCCCTCTCTGCGGGGGCCGTCAGATAGGACGACGTACGCAGCTGAGACAGGCATGGCGGCGGTTGCGTCCGAAACCGTGGGGTCGTCGACCGCTGATTGTGGGTCGCCTGCCGGCGTGGGCGACGTTCCGATCGCAAGCGATATGCCCGATCCCCACGAGCTTTACCTGGCCTGCAGGGAATGCTTCCGCTTTCTTCCAGATGCAAATCTTATCCGCGCCGCCGCCTCGAAGGAAGAGGCATCGTTTTACATGGCCGTAGCCGACTTTTTTCTGCAGCAGAAGCAGGCTCGTCTGATAGCTGAGGGGGTTTACTGATGGCGCCGCCGGTGTACGTTGTGTTTGCGGGCGTCAACGGCGCCGGGAAGTCTACGTTTTTCCGAACGGGGCTTTGGCGCCAACCTGACTTTGGGCGCAGCATGGTTCGCGTCAATCCTGATGAGATTCTGAGGGAGGCCAAGGGCGACCCTGCGCTGGTGCGCGATCAGATCGCGTCGGGCAAAGAGGCGCTTCGGCGCATAGATGATTGCCTTGGCAGCCGAAGGAGCTTTAATCAGGAGACGACCCTGACTGGTCATACGTCCATTCGCACCATAAAGCGAGCCTATGAACTGGGGTATCGTGTTGTGGTGTACTACATGGGGCTTGCATCCTGCGAGCTTGCGCTCGAGCGCATAGACCATCGGGTGCAGCTTGGAGGGCATCCGATAGATGCCGATGCGGTCTGCCGTCGCTACCGTGCGTCTATCGGGAATTTGTCGAAGGTGCTCGACTACTGCGAAACGGTGACGGTCTACGACAATACAACGGAGTTTGTTGCGGTAGCTCAGTGGGCGCGCGGATCGCTGTGCTGGGTGGGCGATGTTGCGCGAAGGGCTCCGTGGTTGCTGGAGGCCATGCAGGATGAGGCCCTGTGGAGGGCTCGGTAGGCTGGCGGGTTGTTGGCGGTGCTCGCCGTCTGCTACTTCGCGAAGAAGGCGCTGGCTATGCGGGCGGATTCCGAGGCGTCTTTGGCGTAGAAGTCGGCGGCTATGGAATCGGCGAACTCCTGGGTGACCACGGCGCCTCCCACCATGACCGCCGCGTCAGGGCACCGCTCGTGCACCAGGCGGATGGTGCGCTCCATGGCGCCTACCGTGGTGGTCATGAGCGCGGAGAGGCCTACCAGACGCGCGCCGGTTTGTTGCACGGCGGCCAGCACGGCTTCCGGCGCCACGTCTTTGCCCAGGTCGATGATGGGGAAGCCGTAGTTCTCCAACAGCATCTTCACGATGTTCTTCCCGATGTCGTGGATGTCGCCTTCCACGGTGGCCAAAACGATGGCATGGGGTGCGGCCGTTGCTTCGTCGGTGGCGCTTGCGCCGGCGACCGTTGCTGTGGCGGCAGCGTTCGCTCCGGCTGTCGTTGCCGTGGCGTCGGAAGCGGTCGGGCGCTCGCCGGCGGTGCGCTCTCGGATGACGTCGAAACCGGCCTTCACCGCTTCTGCCGACGCCATGAGCTGGGGAAGGAAGAAGGCGCCGCTTTCGTAGCGGGCCCCCACCACGTCCAGCACGGGGACGAAGATGTCGTTGATGATGGCGATGGGGTCGTGGCGCTCCAGAAGCGATTCGGTGGCGGCGGCCATGGGGGCGCTGCGGCCGGAAAGCACCAGGTCGACCATCACGCGCACAGCGTCGGCGTCATCGGCGAAGGCCTTGGGGATGGCGATGGGGCACTGCTCGCTTCGGGCGGCTGCCTCGGGGGTTGCGGCGGTTGCGGCAGCCGCAGCCGAGGAAGCGCCGGCGCCCGCATGTGCCGTGGCGCTCGCTGTCTCGCCAGCAGACGCAGGCCCGTCGTAGGGGTCGCTTGCCCCGGCGTAGGCTTCCAGGAACGCCCGGGCGCCGCCATCCTGGCCGTTCAGCACGCGGAAGGTGTTCACCGTGTCGCGGTAACGGGGCGAAAGCGGGTTCAAGATGGGCATGTCCAGCCCGGCACCCAGCGCGGCGGCCAGAAACACCGAGTTCACCAGCGGCCGCTGGGGAAGCCCGAAGCTCACGTTGGAAACCCCCAGCACCGTGCGCACCCCCAGTTCCTGCTTGCATAGGGTGACGGCCCGCAGGATCTCGCGCACTTCGCTTTGGTTCGTGGCGGCGGCCATGACCAGGCAGTCTATGGCCACGTCCTCCTTCGGAATGCCGTAGGAGGCGGCCGCATCCACGATGCGTCGGGCGATGGCAAGGCGCCCTTCGGCCGTGGAGGGGATGCCGTCCTCATCCAGGGTGAGCCCCACCACGGTGCAGCCGTAGCGAGCCACCGTGGGCAGCACCGCCTCCAGGTTCGCGCGTTTGCCGTTGACGGAGTTCACCATGGGGCGTCCGGTGTAGTGGCGGCATGCGGCCTCGATGGCGGCGGGGTCGGACGAGTCGATCTGCAGCGGCAGCGGCACGGTGGCCTGCAGCGTTTCCACGGCACGCGTGAGCACGGCGGCCTCGTTAAGCCCCGGCACGCCCACGTTCACGTCCAGGATATCGGCGTCGGCGCGCTGCTGGGCCACGGCCTCGCCCACCAGGTAGTCGAAATCGCCCGCCTGCAGCGCCGCCTTCAGCTTCTTCTTCCCCGTGGGATTGATGCGCTCGCCGATGACGGCCACCTGCACCTCGCCTTCCGGCAGGTTCGCCATCTCCTGGGCGCTGGTGACGGTGAAGGCGGGGCAGTAGCGGGGGTTGGGGAAGCTCGGCGCCGCGTTCCCGGGGCGTGCCGCGGCGGGCGAGGATTGCCCGTCCACCAGCTGGCGCAGGGTGCGGATGTGGTCGGGCGTGGTGCCGCAGCAGCCTCCCACCACCGTGACGCCGGCTTCGATGATAGGCAGCATGGCCTGGGCGAACGCTTCCGGGCCAACGTCGAACACCGTGGCGCCGTCCACCATGCGGGGCAGCCCGGCGTTGGGCTGGGCCATAAGGGGGCAGCGGGAGAAGGGGGCCATCTGGCGGGCCAGCGGGGCTATCTCGTTCGGGCCGAGCGAGCAGTTCAGGCCCACCACCTGGGCGCCTAGGGCCGACAGCGTGCTAGCGGCGATGGCCGGCGTGGTGCCCAGGAAGGTACGTCCGTCTTCGCCGAAGCTCATGGTGGCGAATACCGGCAGGCTGGTGTTCTCGACGGCGGCCAGCACGGCGGCCTTGATCTCCCGCAGGTCGGTCATGGTCTCCACCACGATGAGGTCGCAGCCGGCGGCTTCGGCGGCGCGGGCCTGCTCGGCGAAGATGTCGTAGGCCTCCTCGAAGGCGAGCGTGCCCATGGGCTCGAGCAGCTGGCCGGTGGGCCCGATGTCGCCGGCCACCAGCGAGGCCCCTGCAGCTTTGGCGATGGCGGCTGCGGCGGCGTAGACCTCTGCCACGGTGGCGCCGGTCCCTTCCAGCTTCAGGCGGTTCGACCCGAAGGTGTTCGTGGTGATGCAGTCGCTCCCGGCTTCGACGTAGCGGTGCTGGATGGCCTGGATGTCGGCGGGGTGGGTGAGGTTCAGCAGATCGGGGTTCTGGTGAACCTGGTGAAGGCCCGCTTGCTGCACCAGCGTGCCCATACCGCCGTCCATCAGCAGAAACGCTTTGCCGGCCAGTGCGTTTTCCAAGCGGTTGCTTGCAATGGTCAGCTTACGAGGGCATGCCATCTTCGGTTCCTTTCGCTTCGCGCGGGCGGGCGCCCGGGCAGGTCGCGCCTGCAGGAGCTGTTGCTTCGCGGGATTCGCCGGCTTCGGTTCGGCCGAACGCGTCTGCCTCTGGGCGGCCGGCGGCCTCTTTCCCATGGCCCGCCTCTGGCTTGGCACGATTGAGGGCTTCGCCCTGGCTGCCTGCTCCGGCTCTGGGGCGGTCCTCGGGGCGGTAGAGGCCCACGATGGCCGTGATGGTCTTGGTGGGCACCAGCATGAGCGCCGGGGTGAGCGAGATGCCCAGCGCCTTGTCCGCTCCCAGGGCTTTCAGGAAGCAGGGCTGCACGCTAAGGGGCAGGTCGCCGTAACCGGGGCTGAAACGCCAGGTGGTGGCGAAACCGCGCTGATTGGCCTGCGCGCGCAGGTGCTCGTTCAGGACGTTGGCCGCCTGCTCTACCGCCGACGACGCGCAAACGTCAGCCAGCATGCCGCCGGTGGCCGAAAGCGCCGTCTCGCGCCGCAGCAGCATTTCGCTCTTCGCTCCCAGGGTGACCGCCATAAGCGCCACCTCACCGCATCCCCGCAGGTGACGGGCGATAGCGCGACCGGGCAGCTCCAGAGGCCCGATGGGCGTTTCAACGGTTACAGCCGCTCGGCTCGGAAGCGCGCCTTCAAGAGCGTCTCCCTGCCTCGCTTCCGCGCGGCGGTCCGAAGCCGCATCAGCGCACCCCGGCTTGCTCGGCTCCGTTTGCGCCTGCGTGCCGCCGGCCTCGGTCGCGCCTGTCTTCGCCTGCGTGCCGCCGCTTCCGCGCGTGCTCGGCTCTTCGGCCTGCGCCCTCTCTCTCGCCTGCGTCCTTTCTTCCTCCCGCATCCTTTCTTCGGCGTGGCTGAGCGGGAAGATGGCGAACATACCAGCAGCTTGGAGCTCCCGTTCGCACAGAGACGCCGCTGTGTCGAAGCGTTTGCACAGGTCATCGTCGAGCACTTGGCCGCGGTAGCCCAAGTATCTCAGCGCTTCGTCGGCGTCGACGCGGCAGGGAAGCGCAAGGGGCTTGCCCGCCTGAGACGCCGCCTTTCCGTTCGCATCGCCCATGGGACGCCTGTGCCGCCTAATCCCGCAGGCCCGCGTCGGCCAGCGCCTGGGCGGCGGTAAGCGCGATGTCGGGATGGTTCATGGAGTAGACGTGCACGCCGTCCACGCGGTTGCGCCCCAGGTCGACCAGCTGCGCACAGGCGTAGTCGATGCCGGCTTGGCGCAGGGCCGCCGGGTCGTCCTCGTAGCGGGCGAGCAGCTTGATGATGGGGGAGGGCAGCGAGCTTCCGCAGAGAAACACCATGCGCTCTATCTGGGATTTCCCCAGAAACGGCATGACGCCGCAGGTGATGGGGCGGGTGATGCCCGCAGCCCGGGCGCGTTCGCGGAACCGGTAGAAGTCGTCGTTGTCGAAGAACAGCTGCGTGATGAAGAAGTCGGCCCCGGCATCCTGCTTGCGCTTGAGGTGCTCGATGTCGGCCTGCAAGTCCAGGCAATCGATGTGGCCTTCCGGATACGCCGCCGCTCCCACGCAGAACCCGGCGTCTTTCAGCAGTGGGATGAGGTCGGTCGCATGGGCGAACTCGGGCGCGCCGACCGTGGAGTTGCTGGCGTTTCCGAGAGCACCCGCCACGGTCCCGGTCCCCGGCGCATCGTTGCTTGCGCCTATCTCATGCGCGGCAGCCTCGGTAGTGCCGCCCGCCGCAGCATTCGTTGCGCCTGTGTGCGAGGCGCTCGTTCCTGCAGTGCTCTTGCTGTCGGTGCCGCTTGCGTTTGCGCTGGGCGTCCCCGCAGCGGACTTCTTGATGGGGTCGCCACGCAGGGCCAGCACCGTGGTGATACCGGCGGCTTTCATAGCGGCGATGGCGGTCTCGACGGTTTCGCGACTGGAATTCACGCAGGTCAGATGTGCGACGCTGGGAATACCCACTTCGCTTTGAATCAGCGAGGCTACCTCCACGGTCTGCGATCCGTTGCCGCTTCCCCCGGCCGAGCAGGTGACGGAGATGAAGTCCGGACGCGCCTTCGCCATGCCCGTCACCACGCCGCGGGCAGCGTCGAGCGTGAGCTGCCCCTTCGGCGGGAAGATTTCGATGGAGAAGGGAATGGCGGCAGGTTTCAGAATGGAGTCGGGCGTGTTCATGGCTCTCTTTCGGTCGGCTGATGTTCAGCGGAGGCATATGATAGCCGTTCGATGCGGCGAACGGCCTCGCGCTCCCTCAAAACCGCAGGATACCGTCGAAAACGACTGCGAAGTGCGGCCGGAGCAACAGCGGTGGCGCTGTCGGCAGCCCGCGTACGACATGGCTGCTGATCCAGTTGGGAGCAGTGGTGGCGGTGGCGTCGCGGCAACGTTAGTGTCCCGTGCGCGATGCGGCCGCCGATGTAACGAAAGACGTTTATGGCAGTCGAAACCTGCCATAAACGTCTTTCGTTACAGGAAATCGTACATAACCGTCATCGGTTACATCGTTTTCTGCCATAAACGTCATCGGTTACACGGGAGTGGCTGGGGCGTGCCATAACCGTCGTCGGTTACATCGGCGGCCTTGGGGGCGGTGCCGCGCCCGCCTTCCGCCGCGCTGCTGCGCCCGAGAGGCGGTTTGCGCCCACCTTCCGCCGCGCCGTTGTGCCCGAGAGGCGGTTTGCGCCCACCTTCCGCCGCGCCGTTGTGCCCGAGAGGCGGTTTGCGCTCGTCTTCCGCTGCGCTTTTGGGGCGTTCACGTCTGCCTTCCGTGGCGCCTTCGAGCCTGGGGAGCGTTCGTGGCGCCTTCCGCTGTATCGCCGACCCTGCAAATGCCTTCGCGCCCGCCTTCCGCTGCGGCGGCCTGCTTGCTTCCGGGGCTACTCTCCGCTGCGCACCAGGTGGTCCAGTTCGTCGGCAGAGTGCACTCCCAGCTTGCTGTACACGCCCTGCACGTGGGTGCGCACGGTAGCGATGGACACGGTGCGGATCTCGCTGATCTGCTTCGGCCGCTTGCCCTGGGCCAGAAGCAGCAGCGTCTCCCGCTCCCGTGCGGTCAGCCCGTGGGCGTCGGCCAGCTCGTTGCAGCGTCGCTCGCGGTTGCGGGCGTAGAGCGCCTTGGGCGTCTCCTTTGGCAGAATTCCCCAGGCGGTCTTCGCGTATTTCTCGCCGTTGGTATTGAAGGTGACCACGGTCAGCAGCAGGAAAATAGCGATGCCCATCAGGCCGAAGTACCAGTCGTTCAGCGGCATCACGTCGTGCAGGATGGCCGCGATAGCATTTCCCAGCAGGAACCCGCCGTTGTAGACGAGCATGGCGTAGGAGAACAGCTGGGCGTAACCTACCCCTGTGGTGCGGCATACCACGAAGCAGCCGGTGATTAGCAGCGCGATGAAGAAGAACTGCGCGCTTTCCACCAGGGACAGCGATGAGACGAACTCGTTGGCGCTGGTGTAGGGGATGAGCAGCGCCGCCAACACCACGAAGGGAAACGACACGCGGTAGATGCGGTTCCAGACCAGCACGGTGGTAGGCTCTGTCTTCGGAACCGTGATGATGAATAGTCCCATAGCAATGAAGACACCCATTAGATTCGGTATGACCCGCGGCAATTGAAGGGTGGGTAGCCCCAGGGGAATAACGTGCATGCACCCAAACACAAGTCCATAGGATGTCAGGATGAGCAGGAAGTAAAACAGTGGGCGACGTTGGTCTGAGCTCCACGTGCAGGGCAGCTCGGGCGTCGGGACAAGATGCGAGGCCGCCCTCCTATCACCTGGTTTCGCAGGGCGGATAAACGCTAAGTAGCACAAAGCGCCTATCGCCATGATGGTTGCCTGGACGAATAAGCTTACGACTAGCGTTGTCCTCACCGCCACTGCGCTCATGAGCCCGTATGTGGTTATCGCTACGAGTATTGTTGCGGCGGCAAGGAGCATGCGGAAGTGGGCGAAAGTGCAGTAACGTGCAAAACCGATGCATGCGGTCAGGAACACGGCGACGCATGCGCCAGAAACGAATTGCGTGGCCAATGTTCCCAGGCAGGGGCCCTGTGGCTCGAACGTGAGGCAGAACGTGACCGTCAGAAGCTCCTGCGCGACGAAGAATCCCATCCAGAACCAACGGTTTACTCGCAGGGCGGTGAAAAAGGTGGCGAAGTGAGCCGAGACTCCGAAGCCCACCGTGATGCCTGCGATATTGGCGAGGCACGATAGGGCTCGGGCGTGGACGGGCAACCCGAAAAGAGTGCCCACGGTGAGTAGCCTATTGCCTGTCTCATGGATGAACAACGATGATGACACCACGGCCACTAGAGCGACTAGAAGCAGCACACTGCGTCGGTCAAGACTGCTCTCAGCTGGGGAGGCCGCAGTGGAAGCCGCCTGGCTAGATGCAATTCCTGGCGTGTCGTTCTCGTGGGTGCTTGTGCGTACCTTTCCGCGCTTCCCCTTGTCGGATCCCCTCATGCCCCCTCCTCTCCGGCGTCGCCTCCGGATGTTGTTCAGCTCGGAATGGTAGGTTCTAGAATCCGCGCTCGACCTTCCCAGTACTTCCGTCAACCGAGAGCGTGGTAGCGGGGGCAAGATCGGCATTCGGATCTAAGTAGATGCTTCGCAGATCCTGCTCATCGTTGAAGACGAAAAACCATTTGAGCGCATCGGCTTCGGGGTCGTCATCCTCGGGAACGTAGGTCATAAGATAGGCTCGGCAGGTTAGGTACTCCCCCTGGTCGTCTAGTTGTTCGATTGCCTGGTTGTAGGCGCGTTCGCAGTCCCAGTCTACGCCTGCAGGGTCCGCTATGGCGCCGAAATCCTCTTGAGTCAGGGAAAAGCCGGGGTTGTCCGTCACGGTCGCCTGCCCGTCGGTCATGTGCACGGTATAGGCGCTAGCCCGCTTCCAGGAGTAGAACAGAAACATCCAGCTTGAGGGGAAATGGGCCTGGGAGAACGTTTCGGAGGAGACGGCTAGCAGCTTGGCGTCGTCGGCCCGTTCCACTGCCGCAGCGAGGGCCGTTTCGTAGTCGGCGCCGAGGGCGTTCTCGAAGGTGATACGCGAAGCGCTGCTCTGTGCGGTCGGTTGCGAATTGCAGCCAACCAGACATCCAGCCAATGTCAGCGCCAGCGAGACAGCCAGGGCGATCGGAGTCGCCAGTGCAACGAAGCGAGTCGGTGCGGCTTGGGCAATCGATGCTGCGATCGATGCAGGCCGATTCTGCTGGCATCCGGCCCTTGAGGGCGATTCCATGGGTGTCTCCTTACATTCAGGGGCATTTTCTCGGCACCGATGATGATATTCCGAAACATTGATGAGTACTTCAGCAACTATTGATGAATTTTCCCCGCAAGCAAGCAAGAGGTTCATTAGCGCTTGCCGATGACCTGCTTCGAGACGAACGGGTACTGTGCTGTATGAGGGGCTGCTTAGGAAAAGGTCCTAGGCGGAGAAGACAAAGGAAGGAGAACTTATGAAAGCTATGAAGGCGAAGGGCGGGAGGTGCAAGCTGGCAATGCTTGCGCTTCCTCTGGTAATCGCCCTTATGGCGGGTTCGCTCTATGCATGCTCGCCTTCGGCACCGGCAGCTTCGGACGAAAAGAAGACGCCAGAAGCTACCCAGGAAGCCAAGCAGGACGCCGCCAAGGATGCCAATGCGCAGGAGGCCAATGTCAATCAGGCCGTTTCTCCGGTCGATGTTGCGGCTAGCGTGGGAGGGTATCCGAACTTTCTCGACAACAACTCGGGTATGTTTGCCGATACGTACTTCAACACGCAGCTGCTGAACACCGGTAACCGCGGGTGCAATGCCTGCCATACCAACCTGTTTTCGGTTATGGATATCAACCAAGATGGCTTCGAGCACATTGTTGTCTCGGGCGGCTTCGACAAAAACGGCACGTATCAGGATTGCGAGCCATGCCATCGTACCCATGAGCCTCTGACTGGTATGTACATGGGCGATATCATTCACGCCAGCCACTACAGCAACGAGTTGTTTGTCGAGAACAACGGCAACTGCTGGAGCTGTCACGCGGTCAATGCCGATCCCGAGACCGGCGAGTTTGAGCTTGTGATGTATGATGATCTGTATAATAAAGCAGCTCTGGGCGGATACCCTACTGCGGGATCTAATCCTCTCGTTCGCGATTGGGCTGCAGCTCGTGGATTCAGGAGCGGCCTTGTGACCAGCATGGCCACAGAGACCAATCCCAATGTGGAAATATCCTTTGACCAGGCGGTCGTCGATAATCCCGATGACGTATTCGTGGTCAATAACTGGGGCCCCGAGGTGACCGGTAAGGGCGAAGGCGAGAACGCCTTCAAGATCGAAGGCGAGGGCGAGACCTTTAGCTTCGACTCGATCTGCGACGAGAACAACACCATCACCATCACCGGCGTGAAAGAGCCCAAATCCTTCACCAAGGCCGACCTCGAAGCCATGCCTCAGACGGACTTCACCATGACCCTGGCTTGCGGAACCAACGGCAATGGCGGTTCCTTGGTAGCCAACGTGCCGATGACCGGTGTGTCCCTGAACTACGTTCTCGATTTGTGCGGCGGTGTGGTTGAGGGCAACAATATTGTTACCGTGCAGGCGTATGACGGCTGGATGTCTTTCCCTGTGCCTATGGAGGCAGAGGTTTACACCAAGGACTCGTTCCTGGTAACGAAGCAGTTCGGGAAAGACCTGACCGACGACCAGGGTGGTCCCATCATGGTTGCCAGCAAGGGGAGTGCGGGCGTCATTCAGGTTAAGCATATTAAATCAATGAACTTCCAGCAGTCCGATACGTTTGTCAAGGGCGCTGGCATGCTGTTCGTGAACGGCATGTGGTTCCAGAATGAGGGATCCACCTACAAGCTCGGTGAGCCGATCGAGCTGTCCGCTGTGGCGTATTCGTTCAATCGCGAAGGCGGGGATATCGAGACTGTGAGCTTCAGCTTCGACATGGGCGAAACTTGGCAGGACTACACCATGGCCTCCGAGATCAGCGGCTACGATCCTTACCAGTGGTGCCGCGCCACGTTGAAGTGGACCCCCTCCGCTGCGGGCAGCTACACCATCATGATGCAGGCGAAGACCGATCAGGGCCTCGAGATGGACGACCCCGTCTCGCTGATCGTGGTCGTGGAAGAGTAGGAGAGATTCGATATGAGCAAATGGAACGGTAAGACCGTAGGCGCCTTCGCCGGCGCCGCCATGCTGGCCGTGTCCGGCGCCGCCGCCGTGGTGCCCGCCATGGCGCAGCCGGTTGACGGTGCTGTGGCTGCCGACGCCGTGGTGGCCGCCGACCAGGCTGCCGCTGCGCAGGCTTCGACCAAGGCCACCGTGCAGGGCTCCTTCACCTTCGCGCAGGACGTGATCACGCCCAACGACACCATCAGCTCCGTGTTCGCCAAGGCGGCGGCCACGCTGTGCCAGTGCACGACCCAGGAGGCCGCGGCCTGCTGTGCCGGCGCCATCGCCGTGGGCGGCGACGTTGCCAACGCCTACTCCGCCACCGTGGCCGACATGGCCGGCAACGACGCGTCCACCCGCGTCATCATGGGCTGCAGCTGCGCCACCAACGTTGCCGGCGGCGGTGCCGTCGCCAACGCCGAGGCCGAGGGCGTGACCCTGGAGTCCGTGCTCGCCCAGGCCCAGGCCGCCGCGAAGTAGCAGTTAGCGCCACAGCTGCGTTTCGGCAATCCGAAGCCCCCGGCTCGCCTTCGAGCCGGGGGCTTCCTCGTTTTCGGCAAGAGCCTTCCTGGGTCCAGGCTTCGCGAACCTAGGCCGCCGCCTCGAAGGCCATGAGGGCGCTTTGCGCGGCGGCTAGGTCGCCGGTGCCGACGAGGCTCGCGTAGTCGCGCTCCACGTTCCAGCCGCCCTCTTCGTCCGTTTGGGCCACGACCTCGCCGGATTCGCTCAGAGCGACGAAGCTATCGCCTTGCTCTCGCACGAGCAGAACCTCGCCCGTCTCGCAGCGCACCGGCGCGCCATGCTCCTTCTCTATCTTGTACATCGTGCCCCATTCCACCATCGCCATGAGCACGGGGCGAAGGCTTCGCCCCAAAGCGGTGAGCGAGTATTCGACCCGGGGCGGCACCTCGGCGAAGGTTTCCCTATGCAGCAGCCCGTTGTCCTCCATGGCCCGCAGGTTCGCGGTGAGCACCTTCGTGGACACCGAGCCGAGCGCCTTGCGGATCTGGCCGAAGCGGCGGGTTCCATGGAGCAGCTCGCGCAGGATGAGCACCGACCAGCGGCTGCTGATGAGAGACAGCGTCACTTCCACAGGGCAGCGGGGCAGCGAAAGGGTTGTGTTGGTTGAATCCATAGTTCAAAAACCTCATTTCATCTTAATAGATTCAATTTGAAACCATATTACAAATAAGTCTCTACTTTCTGCTGGATACTTATTTATTCTAAGCTTCTGACTGCAATTTGCAAGAGAGGAAGCGGATTGCCGCAGCCGAGGAGGCTGCGGAAGAGAAGGGATGCGGAGCCGACGGGCCGAATCGCGCGGAATGCAGCCGCGGTCGAGTTTGGCGGCGTCCCGCCCTCGCGAGGAAAGGGAAGACCATGCAGAAGATCGTCGAGTTTTTGGCCGCCAGCCCCGTCCAGTACCTGGCCACCGTGGGCACGGACGGCAAGGCGAAGTGCCGCCCGTTCATGTTCCTCATGGAGGTGGACGGCAAGCTGTGGTTCGGCACGAACAACAAGAAGGCCGTGTTCGCCGAGATGCAGGCGAACCCCACCGTTGAGGTGTGCACGTCGACGCCGGACTTCCGCTGGATCCGCATCAGCGGCAACGCCACCTTCGAGGACAACCGCGCCGTGAAGGAGGCCTGCATGAACATCCCGATGCTCAAGGAGCAGTACCAGACCGCCGATAACCCCATCTTCGAGGTGTTCTACCTTGCTGACGGCCAGGCCGTCATCGCAGACATGACCGGCGCCGAGCCGACGGTCGTCAACCTGTAAGGGCCGGCGATGGCTGTCACAGAGGTAACTCGGTTCGCGAAATCGCAGTTCATCCCCCATCCCATGATGCTCTTCGCCGCGGGCACCTACGAGGCGGACGGAAGCGCCAACCTGACGCTCGTGAGCTGGATGGGCTTCTACTGGGACGGCGGGCTGGGCATCACGCTGTGCCTGGACGGCGACAAGGCCGTGAAGCGCAACTTCGAGCGCACCGGATGGCTGACGCTCAACGCGCTGACCCGCGAGCAGACCAAGCTGGTGGATGCCCTGGGTCGTGCTTCGGGACCGCAGAAGGCCGAAGCCGCGGCACGGTTTAACCTGACGGCGGCCGACGGGTCGCCGGCACCGGAGCTGGCCGACAGCCCGCTGGTGTACGAGGTGGAGCTGGCGCGGCAGCTGGAGTTCGACGGGAGCACCCTGTACTTCGGGCGCATCTCCGCCGTGCGCAGCGCCGTCGCGGACGCGGGGGAGGACGGAACGGCGGTCTACGATATCGTCGCCGCGAGCCCGCTGCTGGCATCTCAGCGCGACTACTGCTGCCTGACCGAAGGGGACGTGCTCGGCCCATGGTGCTAGGCACCGCGCTTACGAGCATCGAAGCCGACGGCGCGCGGAAGTCCCCGCGGCCGGTGGCGGGGCGCGACCTGAAGGCTGATCCGACTGCTGCGATTTTGCAACAGTTGGGCCGGCCGTTTGCCGTCGGCGCTCCTCTATAATGAAGGAAGTTGCAGCATCGAGAAACGGGGCCCATCGTGGAGCGACGACGGCTCGCCAAGCGCTTCTTCCTGCTCGCCCTCGGGGTGAGCGTTGCGGTTCTGGTCGTTTACCTGGCCTGGTCCTACCATACGAAAGGCGTTGAGAACGAGCGCCGCGCTTTGGCGGAGGCGCGGGTGCTCAGTGCCGAGATCGGGGCCGCGTGGGAGTACATCGATTCCGTGCAGATCCTGATGAACCGCGGAAACGGCGAGGGCAACTTCGCCGGCGTGTACTGCGCCGTGGCGGCCAAGTCCATCGCCGAGAGTTTCTCCGACGACTCCGAGTACTCCATCCGCTATGTGCGCGAGGACCCGCGCAACCTTGATGACGTCCCCGACGCGTTCGAGAGCCGCGCCCTGGAGCGGTTCGAGCAGGGAGGCGTCGAGGAATGCTACGGTTTCGAGCGGCAGGACGACCGCAGCGTCTTCCGTTACGTGGCGCTGCTGGACATCGAGGAGGGGTGCCTGTCCTGCCACGGCGATCCGGCGGGCGAGAAGGACGTGACCGGCTACGCCAAGGAGGGCATGGCTGTGGGGGACGTGGCCGGAGCCGTGTCCATCGTCATGCCCATGGACGCCATCTTCGCCGAAGCCCGCGACGATATGCTGGGAGCCATCGTGTTCTTCTGCGTGCTTATGGGCGCCGTCACCGTCATCTTGGTGCTGGGCCTGCGCGCCTGGGTCACTGCTCCCATCATCGACGAGAACGAGAAGCTGCGGCGGGAATCGGAGGACCAGTCGAACTTCCTGACCATCATCACCCACGAGCTGAAAACGCCGCTTTCGTCCATCCTGGCCTTCACGGAGCTGTGGAAGGAGCGGGTGCCCGACGACTCCGCGGAGAGTCGCGAGCTGGTGGACGAGGTGGAGACCAACGGCCGCGTGCTGCTGGACATGATCGACAACGTGCTGGACACGGCGAAGCTGGAGGCGGGCACCAAGGCCCTGGCCTCCGGTGAGCTGGACGCCTTCGACCTGGCGGCCCAGGTGCGGGCGACCATGGGGCCGCTCGCGCGCAAGAAGGGCGTGGCGTTGACCCTCTCGGTAGGTTCGGACACGCCGCTGCTCCTGGGGGATGAGGAGGTTATCCGCCGCATAGTGGTGAATCTGGTCAACAACGCGCTGCGCTTCACGCCGGCGGGAGGGTCGGTGTCCGTGGCGATGGGCTGCGAACGCGGCCGTTTCACCATTCGCGTGGAGGACACCGGGGCGGGCATACCGTCCGACCAGCTCGAGCACATCTTCGACCGCTTCGTGAGCGCTCCTCACTCCGAAACCACCAGCGAAGGCGGCACGGGCCTGGGGCTTTCCATCGTGAGCACCTTCGCATCGCTGATGGGCGGCCAGGTATCGGTGGAGAGCGAGGTGGGGCGGGGGAGCTGCTTCATCGTGGAGCTGCCGCTGCCGGTGCTGGACGACGAGTTGGAGGAAGAGGGGCGCTGCGAGGAAGTCGCGGCGGAACAGGGCGCCGTCGGCTGCGAGGGCCACGAAGGTGCGGCCGACGGGGGGTGCTCTCGATGATGGAAGAAAACGTTTCGGCCAAGGAATGCGATAGGGCGCCGCTTGCGCTGGTGGCCGACGACGACGCCAGCTCCGGCAGCGCCATCGAGAAGATGCTGGCCAAGGACGGCTACCGCTGCGTGCAGGCTGCGAACGGCCAGGAGGCGTTGCGGCTGTTCGGCGCCATGCGCCCCGACGTGGTCATTCTGGACGTCATGATGCCGCTGATGGACGGCTTCCAGGTGTGCGGGCGCATCCGCGAACGGGATTGCGAGACCCCGGTGCTGTTCCTGTCGGCAAAGGGCGACATCGTGGACAAGCGCATCGGCTACGGCATCGGGGCCGACGACTATCTGGTGAAGCCCTTCAGCGGCGACGAGCTGCGGCTGCGCGTGGGGGCGCTACTGCGTCGGGCGCGGCTCGCCAGGGGCGAGGGCGCGCGGGGCGGCACGGCGCCGGAGACCTACCGCGTGGGCGACTTGGAGGTGAACGTCCACACTGGCGACGTGACCGTGGGCGGGCGGCGGGTGGAGCTCACGCCGAAGAAGATGCGCATCATGGCCGTGCTGGCCGCCCACCCGGGCGAGGTCTTCAGCAAACGGGATCTGATCAGGGAAATCTGGGGCGAGGAGTACCTGGATTCGTCCATAGCCATCTCCGTGTACGTGCGGCGCATCCGGGCGAAGATCGAGCCCGACCCCAGCGAGCCGACCTATCTGCGGACGGTGTGGCGCTACGGCTACCGGCTCGTCGACCGCCTCGAGGGCTGAGCAGGTGGGGCGCAGGCGGCCGACCGTTGCGCAACCTTAGCGTCTGCGGCGGTCAACCATTGCGAACGCGCAACATCTCCCCGCAGCGAGCAGCGGTTGCCTACAGTGGAAGCGCTGCATCGCAACAACCGAGGAGAGGAGGAGACGATGAAGCAGAAGCTGTCGCGCAAGATCGTGCTGGTGGGAGCCACCGTGGCCACCGTGGCGCTGATCGGCTGCCTAGGGTGCGCAGGCCAGAACCAACCCGCCGAGGAGAAGGGCGAGGCACCGGCCGCTCCCCAAGAGCAGGCGAGCCAACCGGAAGCGCAGGCCCAGGACGCCCAGAAGCCCTACGAGATGAAGACCCTCGCCGAGTGGGTTGCCCTGTATCCCAACGAGGGCAACACCTACATGGACTCCGAGATGACCAACACCTACGAGTCCTTCAGCGGGCTGTGCACAAGCGACTTCTTCGGGGGAGAGGACGCCCCCAACGGCTGTGCCGCCTGCCATGCGAGGGAGCACTTCGCCGAAGGCTATGCCGCCGAAGGCGAGGCGTACCTGTTCAAGAACGCCGGGGAAAACGCCGCCTACTGGTCTAACTGCACCAACTGCCACGTGGGCGATCCCGGTGACGGCAAGGTGGAGGGCGGCAACCTCTACGGCGAGCTGACTTCGGCGAGCGCCACGAAGCTGTTCCCTGCCGAGGATTACATCTGCGGTCAGTGCCACGCCATGTTCCCCGGCAACGCCTACATGGAGGACGCTTACAAGGGCATCGATCAGTATAAGTACGGCATCGACCCCGAGGACATGCTCCGAGCCATGAAGGAGTACTACGAGGCGAACCCGCTGACGGGCACCGAGATGACCGCCGGCATGGTGGGCGTGCCCATGCTCGACCCGTCGATCAACACCGTCCTGTACATGACCGACGCCTGCACCGAGGTCGAGGTGTTCCAGGACAGCAACCATCAGAAGATGGGCCTCACCTGCATCGACTGCCACATGCCTCAGACTCAGGCCGCCGATGGGGCCAAGTTCACCAACCACAACATGACCCAGACGGTTCTCGAGAACCCCGATGCGCTGGCCAAGTGCATGACCTGCCATAAGAGCCAGGGGATCGAGGACGCGGACGCCATGGTGGCCTTCGTCCAGGGCAAGATGGCCGAGCTCGAGGCCGCCCAGGCCGAGACGAAAGCCAACCTCGATGCATTCCACGACGCTCTCGCCAACGTCGTTGCCAACGGCGGCGTCGACGAAACCAAGCTGAAGGCCGCCCAGGACGACTACAACCTGGCCAACGTCTACTTCAAGTACCAGGCCGCCAACGGCAACATGGCCGCCATGAACCTTACCAAGTGCATGGACTACCTGGAGAAGGCCAACTCGCTCATCGCCGACGGCATGGCTCAGCTGGGGTAGCAACCTCGAAGCCTCCGCCGCAGGGCGATAAAGACGTCACGGTGCCTTGGGCCCCCGGCTTCGGCCGAGGGCCCTTCTGCCGTCCGGGACTAAGCAAGCCCCATGTCGTCCATGGAAACTAGCGTACAGCCTTGCTGCTTCGCCTCCGTACGGCATTCGGCGGTGAATCCGCTTTTCGAGAAGAGGACAAGCTGTTGCTTTCTGCCATCTCGAACGATGTTCGCGCGGTAGCTCAGTTTGTGCAGAACATCAGTGCCGACCGGGCCTGCCTGCCATTTGCATTCCCCGCAAATCATGGTGTCGTCGTCGCAGAGGGCCACAACGTCTAATTCGGCTTGCTCCTTCATCCTGGGGTCCGTTCCCCACCAGCGTCCAATACCCAGAATAAGGGGCCATTCAGCCCGATTCGGACGATAGACGAGCCATTGCCGGCATACCTCTTCGAAAACAGGGCCCGTAAAAGTGGGAAGATGATTCCGGACGATAAGCTGAGCCACTTCTTCTGTCCGGCCCGCTTCTATCGGCGTTAGGTAACGCAGGACGAATCGGTACCAGAAGCGAAAGAGATTGTCGGCCAAGACGTACCGCGTCTTCTTTCGATTGGCATCTACGATTGGCTTCTCCTGGCGCACGATACCGAGCTCTTCGAGTCCTTTGAGGTAGTTCGCCATCATGGTTCGCTCGATACCCGCGACATCGGCGATGTTGGAGAGCTTCCCTTCTCCATTTGCTATGGCCTGAATGATCGCATTGTATTTCGACGGTTCGCGAAGTTCCTGCTGAAGGAAGGCGTCAGGCTCTCCATACAGAAAGCTGTCTGTGCGCAAGACGTTGCGGGCGATGTTTTGCTGCATACTCATAGATGAATTCCATTGGCTGAGGTAAAGGGGGATGCCGCCGGTAATTCCGTACCAGGTGACGATGTCCTCGGCAGAGCTTCCCTGCAAGAGTTGAGCGGCTTGCATAATGGAGAAGGGCTGGACTTTTATCTGCGCGGTTCGCCTTCCGTAGAGCGGGCTCGTATACCCCAGTACCTGATGCTCCATGAAGCTCATGGATGATCCGCAGAGAACGATGAACAGTTGGCTTCTGTCCTTCTCTGCATCTATGCAGTGCTGCAGGATTGACGAGACGGACCTATCGCTTTGAGCGAGGTAAGGATATTCGTCGATGACGAATACGATGCGCTGTTTACGGGCAAGGCTCAGCACTGCAGCGAACGCTTGCTCGAAACTGGCGAAGACGGGAGACGGCGTATCTCGGGCAACGGGCGTTCCTCCGGGTTGCAGAGACGCGATAGCCTGGCTGAGCGCAACGAGGTTCTCCTTGGAGGTCGACTCGCGAGCCGAAAAGAAAATAGTCGGCTTTCCTTCGGCAAAATGTGAGATAAGAGCAGTTTTTCCAACGCGTCGCCGTCCGTATATGACGACCATCTGGAAGCCTCCGCAGTTATAGAGCCCGTTCAGCGTTGAGAGCTCCTGGTCCCTTCCGACGAATGCCATGCATAGCTCCTTAGTTTTTGTAGTATTACGAATATAATAATCGTGAAAATATAAAGATGCAATCATCTTCTCCTCTCGTCAGGCGATCGCGCTTACCTTGTAAAAAAAGTGGTTGACAACCTCCTTCGCTTCCGTCATACTAGCTTCTGCTGTTTCGACGTGCGCCGTTACCTCAGCTGGATAGAGGGACTGACTACGAATCAGTACGTCGGGGGTTCGAATCCCTCACGGCGCACCACTTCAGCACCTTTACCCGCAACGACTGGAAACAGCACGTGCGGTTTTTTTATGCGTCGCGCTGGCGGTCGGGTTGGCTGGCGGCGCGGGCATACCTGTAGGCAGAAGGAAAGGACCACACTTGAAGGTTCGAAAATCGAAACCTCACAGTAGCTAGCCTTCCTTCGTCATGCCTTCCGTGGGCCGTCGAAGGGGCGGCTTAACCACGGAAAGGCACACTCTATGCTCTACCTGTCCCAGATGATCGGGGAGCCCGTCGTTGATTCCAGCGGCGAGCGCCTTGGCACCATTTCCGACCTGGCCATCTCCACGGGCGAGGTGTTCCCCCGCATCACCAGCCTGGCGTTCAAAGGCCCGGGCAATGTCCCGTTCATGATTTCCTGGCGCAAGTACGTCGACACCTTCGACGACGACGGCATCGTGCTGGGGGTGGATGCCCATGACATCCGCTTCAGCTACCTGCAGCCTGACGAGGTTCTGCTTGCCCGCGATCTGATGAATCGCCAGATCGTGGACACGCAGGGCCTCAAAGTGGTGCGCGTGAACGACCTGAAGCTGTCGCAGTCGGGCACTCAGCTGCGGCTGCTGGGTGCCGAAGTGGGCATCCGCGGCATTCTGCGCGGGCTGCATCCGCTGGTGGAGACGGCGGCGGTGGGCGCGGCGAAGCTGTTCCGCAAGAAGATTGACGAGCAGATCATCGCGTGGAACTACATGGACCTGCTGGACCGCGACCTGTCCGAGGTGCAGCTTTCCGTTACGCACAAGCGCCTGGACGAGCTGCATCCGGCCGACGTGGCCGACATTCTGGAGCAGCTGGATCCGCAGCAGCGCGCCAATGTGTTCCAGCACCTGGACGACGCCCAGGCCACCGAGGCCATTTCCGAAATGGAGGACGAGTTCCAGGCCGACTTCATCGAGGACTTGGATGAGGCGCGGGCGGCGGGCCTTCTGGGATCGATGGACCCTGACGACGCGGCCGACATCGTGCGCGACCTGTCCTACGAGAAGGCCGAAACCCTGTTGCGCCTGTTGGGGGCCGAGGACGCTTCCGAAATCCGGCGGCTTTTGGGCTACAAGGACGGCACGGCCGGCGGTATGATGACCACCCAGTTCGTGGCTGTGGAATCCGATGCCACGGTGGGCGAGACCATCGAGGTGCTGCGAGATCTGCCCGACGACCATCCCACGGTCCACTACGTCTACGTGACCGACGAGTACGAGAAGCTCATCGGGCTGCTGTCGCTGCGCACGCTGGTGCTGACCGACCCCGACCGCCCCGTAGCCGAAGTGATGCACGACGATGTGATCACCGTGAATCCGGACGAGACCGAAGAGGGCGTGGCGGCCGACATCTTCAAGTACGACATCCCCGCCATGCCCGTGGTGGACGAGCACGGCGCGCTGCTGGGCATCGTCACCGTGGACGATGCATGGGACGCCATCGAGGACGACGTGTCCGGCGACAAGACGCGGGCGAGCGTGGGCAAGGTGCTGGGCATCGTGCTGGCCGTGGTGCTGTTGCTGGCGTTGTACACCCTGATCGTGCTGCAGCTGGCCGGTGCGGTCGGCGGCGGCTGGGCTGCGGCCTAGCGGTGCGGGCGGAAAGGCGAAGGCCATGAGGTCCGGAAAAACCGTGCAGCCAAAGCGCAGCGCCGAGCGCCAGACGTCGAAGCGCTGCGGGCATCAGGGTTCGGCGACCCATGCCGAGCTGTCCCAGGGATCTGTCTGCCAGGGGAGCGCCGACAAGCAGAAGGGCGCGTTGAAGCGGGTGTTCTCGCGAGGCGGCGTCCTGACCGACGCTGTGCCGGGAGCGCAAGAGGCCCAGGAGGCGTCTGCCCAGGTTGCGCCCGCAAAGCAGAAGAGCAGGCTGCTGCTGGTGCTTGCGGCCATGGGCCCGGGCATCGTCACGGCCATGGCGGGTAACGACGCCGGAGGCATCTCCACCTATTCCACCGTGGGCACCCAGTTCGGCTTTGCCACGCTGTGGGTGATCCCTATCATGTGCATCCTGCTGATCGTGGTGGAGATGACCGCAGCGCGCATGGGGGCTGTGACCGGCAAGGGGTTCGCGGCGCTTATTCGCGAACGGTTTGGCATCCGCCTGACGGCGCTGGCCATGATGGCGCTGCTCATCGGCAACGTGTGCACCACGTTCTCCGAATTCGCCGGCATCGCCAGCGGCATGGAGATGTTCGGCGTGTCGAAGTACGTTTCGGTGCCGGTTGCTGCGGCGGGCGTATGGCTGCTCATCGTGGGCGGCAGCTACAAGCGGGTGCAGAAGGTGTTCCTGATTCTGTCGCTGGTGTTCGTCACCTACATTGTGGCGGCAGTGGTGGCCCAGCCCGATTGGACGGCTGCCCTCGAGAGCACCGTGGTGCCCCGCATCGTTCAGGACCAAAGCTTCGTCTCCCTGGTCATCGCCATGATCGGCACTACCATCGCGCCGTGGATGATGTTCTTCAACCAGTCGAACGTGGTGGAGAAGGGCCTGACCACCGATGACATGCTGGGCCAGAAGGCCGACGTGGTTTCGGGCACCATCGCTGCGTGCCTGGTGGCATGGTTCATCATCGTGACCACGGGAAGCGTGCTGTACCCCCAGGGCATCGCCATCGATTCAGCGGCCGATGCGGCGCTGGCCCTGGAGCCCTTCGCAGGTCCTTATGCGCGGGTGCTCTTCGCCGTGGGACTGGTGGCGGCGTCGTTTCTGGCGGCGTGCGTACTGCCCTTGACCACGGCGTTCGTCATCTGCGAGGCCTTCGGGTGGGAGGCGGGCGTGTCCTTCAAGTGGCGCGAGGCCCCCACGTTCAAGTCCATCTTCACGGCGGTTATCGTGCTGTCGGCGGCCGTGGTGCTGATTCCCGGCGTCGACCTGATGGCCGTCATGCTGACCGCCCAGTTTGTGAACGGCCTGGTGCTGCCGGTGCTGCTGGTGTTCATGGCCATCATCGCCGCGGACAAGCGGGTGATGGGCGCCTACCGCGCGCGTCCGGTGTCGCGAGTGCTGCTGTGGGCAACCGTGGGCATCGTGGGCGTGCTCACCGTGGCGCTGCTGGGCATGCAGGTGCTGGGCGTGGGGTAAGGGGAATTCTCCGGCCGGCGCGGCACCTCTTTTGGGGAGGGGCGTTGATGCGCATCGTGCATACCGGGCAGGTTCGGACGCTTTTCTGCGCGAACCTGCCCGGTATGCGGCCTTGGAGGCGAGGATCGAGGTGTATCTTTCGTCGGGTCATCGGCAACCATGAGCTATCGGGTAGAATAACGGCTTATGGAAAAGAGTCCGAAAGTGATTGCCATCGTGCCGGCGTTCAACGAAGCGGCTAACATCGTGTCGGCCGTGGAGGACCTGCGTGTGAATGCGCCTGATATTAACTACGTAGTTGTGAACGACGGTTCTCGCGACGAAACGGCGGTTATCTGCCGCCAGCGGGGCTACCATATGGTCGACTTGCCTGTGAATCTGGGGCTGGCGGGCGCTTTCCAGACCGGCATGAAGTACGCGCTCGACCATGGCTACGACTACGCGCTGCAGTTCGACGCCGACGGTCAGCACTCGGCCGCCTACGTGGGGGCGCTGGTGGATGCGGCGGAGAAGCAGCGGGCCAACGTGGTCATCGGCTCGCGGTTCGCCGCGGTGAAGAAGCCGGTGAGCGCGCGCATGGCCGGATCGGCGCTCATTTCCGCCATGATTCTGCTGACCACGGGCAAGCGCGTGCAAGACCCCACGTCCGGCATGCGGCTGTTCGATGCCTCCATGATTCGGCTGTTGGCAACCGAGCCCGATCTGGGACCCGAGCCCGACACCATCGCGCTGCTCATGCGTCGCGGTGCGAAGGTGTGCGAGGTGCAGGTGCAAATGCGTGACCGCGTGGCGGGGGAGAGCTACCTCACGTTCACCCGCTCGGCCAGCTACATGGCGCGTATCGGCCTGTCCATCCTGCTGGTCCAGTGGTTCCGCCGGCCGTTTTCCGAACCCGGGCGCTTTCGCGGGAAGGCGGCGGTTGCGCCGAGCGACGTTGCGGTGTGCTGTGCGCCTGTTCCGACCGACCAGGTGCTTCGACCCTGCGAGGTCGAGGGCGGACGGGCGCTTTCCGGCTCTTCGGCTGCGTCGACGAAGGGCGCGGGCGCTGTGGAAGAGGAGGCCTTGCGATGACCGGCTGGTTGCGCGTGGTGCTGATTGTGGCGTCGTTGGCGGTGATGGCGCTGGTGCTGGTCAAGATTCGCAAGGCCCAGATGCGTATCGCTGACTCCACGTTCTGGTTTCTGTTCGCCGCCATCATGGTGGTGTTCGCGGTGTTTCCGCAGGTTCCGTTTTTCTTCTCGTTTCTCATCGGCATCGATTCCCCATCGAACTTCGTGTTCCTGTTCGTGATCGGCGCCCTGTTCGTCCACGAGTTCTACCTGACGGTGGAGCTGTCGCGCCTGCGCGCGAAGACGGCGACGCTGGTGCAGCACGTGGCGCTGCGTGAGGAGGACGAAGGAAAGGATGGTTGATGACGCCGCTGGACCTTGAATCGTTGCGCGCTATCGAGCTGAATCTGGCCGATGAGCTGAATCGGGTGTGCCGTGCCCATGGCTTGACCTGCTTCCTTGCCTACGGTAGCCTGATTGGCGCCCTTCGTCATGGTGGGTTCATCCCTTGGGACGATGATATGGATTTCGTCATGTTGCGCGATCAGTACGAAACCCTGCTGGCGAACTTCGATCGATGGCGCAGCGGCGAGCAATTTCTTCTGACCAGCTATCACGATGGGCGCACCCTTTTTCCCTTCGCCAAGCTGATCGACGCCCGTACCTGCGTGCGCGAGCAGTTTATTCGCAAGGATGTTGCTACAGGGGTGTGGGTGGACGTGTTTCCGCTTGACGACGTGGAGACGGGTGGATCGGGGGTTTTGACACGCCGGGCAAAGCGAGCGTTCGCCTCCGCGGCACGGATTGGATTGGCGCGGAGCTTCCAGATGGCGGACCCGGCCATCGGGTCGAGCAGGGTGGTGAAGGTGGCGAAGCGTCTGGCTTGCCCTATCGCCCATCGGCTGGACGGGGTGAAGCTGTCGCGCCGGGTTGACGAGGCGGCACGTCGGGCTGGTGGCGATGGGGAGGGCGAGGCGCTGTTCGTGGCCGACATTACTGCGGAGGGGAATTGCGAGAAGCTGTTTTCGAAATCGCTCTTCTCCGAAGCAGTCGACGTGGCGTTCGAGGGCAAGGTCTTCACGGCTCCCATCAGGTCAGATGAGTTCTTGACCGTCCAATACGGCGACTGGCGCACGCCGCCGCCGGAAGATGCGCGGTCCGCCCACGTGTTCAAGGCCTTCGTTCGCGATGGGTTCTCCATCGAGGAAGTGATTGCGGGCAGTGATGTCGTATGAGTGACCAGGAGTTCAATCGGTGCGCTTCCGTTCCGTCGCCGCTTTCCCTGAAGGCGAACATGCTGTGGAACTCGGCGGGGTCGCTCACGTATCTGGCGTGCCAGTGGCTGGTGACGGTGCTGGTGGTGCGCCTGACCTCGGGCTACGATGCTGCGGGGCTGCTTTCTCTGGCTATGTCGGTGACGGGCATCTTCGGCACCTTCGCTACTTACAAGATGAACACCTACCAGATATCCGATGTGCACCACGAGCATAAACTTGCCGATTATCTGGGATTTCGTCTTGTCATGCTGGTGGGCGCCTTCGCTGCTTGCATGGTCTATGCGTTGCTTACCTGCACCGAGGGGGCGCTGCTCACTATTGCGCTTTTCTACGGCTTCAAGGGCGTGGGCCTGGTTATCGACGTGCTGCACGGGGCTGATCAGCAGCATCGGCGCATGGACTACATCGGCAAGTCGTTCATGCTGCAGGGGGTGGGCACGCTTGCGGCCTTCGTGCTGGTGTTCGGCCTGACCCAAAGCTTGAATGCGGCCATTGTGGCCATGGGCGCAGCGGCCTTGGCGGTGCTAGCGCTGTTCGACCTGCCCCATACCGGGCGCCTTGAGACGGTGAGCGTTCGCTTCAGCCGCGCCGAGACGCTGTTCTTCGTGCGGACGTCGCTGCCGGCCGTAGTGGCGTCGGTGGCGGCAAGCGCCCTGTTCACCATTCCGAAGCAGTATCTGGCCGTAGATGCGGGCGACGCGGCCCTGGGCATCTACGCGTCGGTGTCGGCGATTGCCCTGGTGGTGCAGATGGGAGCGCAGTATCTGTACGTGCCGCTACTGGACGTGTTTCCACGGGCGTTCTTCGACGAAGGGGCGGGCGCGTTCAGGCGTCTGCTTGCGAAAGCGGTTGCAGGCATTTTGGTCATGAGCGCTGTGGCCACTGCGCTTTTGGTACTGCTGGGGCCATGGGTGCTAGGCCTGTTGTTCGGCGAGTCGATTTTGCCCTACGCCTATTTGCTGCTGCCGGTGATCCTGGCCACGGTGGCCACGGCGTTTCTGTGGTTCCTGGGCGATCTGCTCATTGCGCTGCGTGATTTCCGCGGCAACTTCTGGGGAAACATTGCGGCGCTGGCTGCCGTCTGCGCGCTTACAGTCCCGCTGGTGAGCACCTACGACATGAACGGCGTGAGCTTCGCCGGGGCGGGGGCGTGCCTGGTGGGCGTGGCGGTGTGCGCGGCGTTTCTTGCGCGCGACGTGCGGCGGCGCGGTCGTCCGGACGCCTCGGAAGCGGAGACGGAGCCTGGCAAGCAGATCATCCCGGGCGAAAGGGCAGAGGTGTCTTCGCCGGCGAACGAGCGAGGCATCTCGTCGATAGGTCGTGATTGAGCGATGGTCGGGTCTCTTTCCGAAATGCGCCCGCTCTCTCGAAAAAGCGCTGGGAGGTCATCATGCGCGTGCTCCAGGTAATTGGCGCGATGGACCGCGGCGGCGCCGAGACCATGATCATGAACGCTTACCGCTTTGCGGATCGCGACAAGGTTCAGTTCGACTTTCTCGTGCATGAGCAGCGGGAGTGCGATTACGATGCCGAGATTGAGGCCTTGGGCGGGCGCGTGTACCGCGAGCTGCCGCGCTTCACGGGGCTCAACGGGGGCGCCTACCGCCGGGCGGTCCGCGATTTTCTGGCGCAGCATCCGGAGCACTCGGTGGTGCACGGGCACATCGGCAGCTCGGCGGCCATCTACCTGGGCGAGGCGAAGAGGGCTTGCCGGGTGGCCGTGGCCCACAGCCATGCGCAGAACTACCCGCTTTCCCCAGGCGAGCTGGCGTTTCGCGCCCTGTCGCTTCCGGTACGCTTCAAGGCTGACTATTTCCTGGCGTGCTCGCGCCAGGCGGGACTGGATCGCTTCGGCCGAACCGCGGTGGAAGGCGAGCGCTTCCATGTGCTGCGCAACGGCATCGACGTGGAGGCTTTTGCGTGTACGGACGGGCAGCATGCAGAAGCGAAGCGGGCGCTTCTCGGACGGATGGGGCTGACGTCGGACGAGGCGCTGCTGGTCGGCCATGTGGGTCGCTTCGACTCGGTGAAGAACCATCCTCTGCTGGTGGAGTCGTTCGCGCTGATGAAGGAAGCAGCGCCCGGTGCGTATCTGGTGCTGGTGGGCCGCGGCCCCGAGGAAGCAGCTGTTCGCGAGCTGGTTCGCGAGCGCGGGCTGGACGGGTGCGTGCATTTCCTGGGCGTGACCGACGATGTGCCGGCGGTGCTGCGCGGGCTGGACGTGTTCGCGCTGCCGTCGTTTCGCGAGGGACTTTCCATGGCGGCGGTGGAGGCCCAGGCCGCGGGCGTGCCATGCGTGCTTTCCGAAGGCGTGCCCGCCGAAGCGGTGCTGGAGGGCGAGGCGTGCGTAAGCGCGGCACCCGGCGTGGTGATGCTGTCGCCGAAGGCCGACCCTCGGATCTGGGCTGATGCCCTGTTGCGGGCGGCGTACCGGTCGGCTTTCGGCGGCATCGACCGCGCTTTGGGCGCCCAGGCGGCTCGGGGCGCCGGCTTCGACATCCGAGACACCGCCCGCTGGCTGCAGGAGTTTTACCTGCGCATTGCGTAGCGCTGCTTTAGCGCTTTCTTTCGGGAATTATCTGCTTCAGTGCAACAGTTTGCGCCTTTGCGGACTCTTATAGGTGTGCCGGTTATGGCTCTGTGGTCGTATACGATGCTATGATGGCGTTGACGGCTGTTCGTCGCGAAGGGGGATGATCCTATGAGGGGAGCGTTGAACCTGTCTGCTACGAGGAAGCTTCTGCCGAAGGGGAACGGGCCTGCACGGGTGGTATCTGAGCTGTCGGCGCCGCTTGGAGCGGTTCTTCTGGCCGTAGCGTTGCTGGGTTGCTTCGGGTGCGCGGGCGAGCCCGGAGGGGCGCAAGGCGGCGGCTCGTCCACCGGTGCCAGCTTTGGGGGACTACCTGATGAGGAGGGATCTGGGGCCGAAGAAGGCTCGGTATCGCAAGCTCCGGTGCAGGCCGACTATGATTCGCGTCGCGGTGAGCGCAAGGACGCTGTGGACTCCTACGATGCATTGCGCAGCGCTCTGTGGTCAGGCCAAGAGGAAATGCGTGAAGAGCCAGAGATTGGGGTAACCGACGGTTCCGGGATCGCTTGGATGTGGGCGACCGCTGCCTGCGAGGGAGAATACGAGGCGAACCAGGCGGCGCCGGATACGGTGGTTGCCGACGGCGACCTTGTGTTTATCGCTGAGAAGGATGCCGACGAGCCGCAGTTCGTTGCCGTGCGCGTCCTCGACGTCTCTTCGGGGATTCCGGTGCAGGTAGCTGCTATTCCCGCGCAGGAGAACTGCTGCGTCGTGTCGCTCTACGCCAAGGGCGGGAGGCTCTTCGTGCTGTCCATGGCTGCTGCTCAAAGCGATGCGTCCCAAGCCCCGTGGGCTGCATCTCCGCGGACGCGCCTGCTGACTTACAGCTTCGACGACCCGTCGTCTCCTCAGCTAGAGGCCGTGGTGGAGCAGAGCGGTGCCTATATGGCGGCGCGATTCGATGGCCGGTACGCTTATGTGGCCAGCGTGTTCAAGCCAGCCGTCATTCCATCCGATGCGGACCCCGCATGGTTCGTGCCGGCGGTGAACGGCGTGCTCGTGGCTCCTGAAGATATTTGCGCCCCGGCCTTCGAAGACATGGTCGACTACTTGGTTGTCACGGCAATTCCTCTCGACGATCCCTCTGCGGTCGTCGACCGTATCGCGCTGGCCAGCAACTACGCCAGTCACTATGTAGGTAGTGCGGCCATTTATGACCTGCAGGAGCAGTGGGCTCCCAACGATTGGGACAATTACAACCATCCGGAAACCGCAGTGCTGCGCCGTGTGGCCTATGGCGATGGCTCTTTTAGCTTCTCGAGCCAGGCGGTTGTGGATGGTGGAGTATCGGCTCAGTCGATGACCGAGTACGAAGGAAATCTGCGAGCTCAGCTCTACCGGACAATCGAGGGGAGCCAAGCCTTTGATGATACACTGACGTTTGCCGTGTTCGACGAGCGGATGAATCAGGTTGGGACGTTGGAAGACTTCGGCACCACCAACAATGCGATTTACGTGGGAGCCGAAGAGAACGCGGCGCTTTACCGGGTGTACAGCGAAGGCGAGGAGCAGATGCGCGCTGTGAACCTGAGCGACCCGGGGCATATGGCGTTTTCCGACCCCCTGGACGTATCGCCGTTGCAGGATGTGCGCCTGTTCGGCCCTGGAAGGGCGGTGGGCGTCGCCCGTGCGGGCGATTACACCGATGACGGAGGCTATGCGGAGAGGACGTTGCTTTCGCTGCTGGACGTGTCGGATCCCAGCGGCGTTCGGGAGACGGGGTCGGTGGTTCTGGATGCGACGATTGTGGAGATGGCGTCCCTTTACGATCCGCTGATGTATTTCGACGCAGAGCGCGGAATCATCTTGTTCTCGTCCTGGTCGCAGGTCGATGGCGAGTACTGGTTCTACGGTTTGAGGGTGGCTGAGGACGGCTCGCTTTCCGTGGAGTCGAAGCAGCTGGACATGGGAGAGTTGAATAATTCCTTCCATGCTGTGTGGACGGGAAGCGCCGAAGGGCAGGCCGAGAGCTTGTGGGTGGTCGTTAACGGCGCCATCGCACGCTGCGACCCCTCAACCTTGGAGCTGGCAGAGTTCGTGAAGTGACAGGGGGATCGCTCGGCAATCCGCCTGATGCGCTTGACGACGACGTCTCTGATGCTCGTGGTGCTGTTCGATGACTGTCTGTGCAGGCGAACGCTATAATGGCCGCGATGGTGAGGCGCGCAGAGGGCGCCACGGACCGGTGCAGCAGAAGGGGGTGCTGGTGGACTACGAGGCGAAGACGTTGCGGCGGCTGCAGCTTGCTGAGCTTGAGATTCTGCATGCCGTCGACGAAGCGTGCAGCCAGCTGGGCATTCCTTATTTCCTGGACGGCGGCACGGCGTTGGGGGCGGTGCGGCACGGCGGCTTCATCCCTTGGGACGACGACGCCGACGTCGGCATGCTTCGTCCCCACTACGAGCGCTTCCTGGCCGAGGCGCCGGCTGTTTTAGGGCCGCGGTTCGTCGTGGCGAGTCCGCGCACGCATCCGCAGATGGCGGGCATGTTCGCGAAGGTGATGCTGGTCGGTACCGCGTTCCAGACCCGGGAGACGCTTGAGGCCGGGTTCGACCAAGGCGTGTTCGTGGACGTGTTTCCCTACGACTGCCTGGCATCGGATTCGGGGGCGGCGGCGCGTCAGCAACGGGCGTGCCGGCGGCAGCAGAGTCTCTCCTATCTGTACCATTCAAAGCACATCACCGTTCCCCACGGCGGCGTGCTGGGAGCATGCGAGCGGCTGGCGTGCCGAGCGGCCCACCGGTTGGTGCGCAGCACGACCAGCCCGCAGGCCATTGCCGCGAAGTTCGACCGGGCTGCTGCAGCTGGCGCAACGCGCGGCGGCACGGTGGAAGCCGACGGGGGCGGCTTGGCCGCCGGTTCCGCGTCCGAGCTTGGCGGGCAGACTGAAGGTCAAGCCGAGCCGATGGCGATCGAGGGCTCTCGCTGGGCGACTCTCTCCTATGCGGGTACGGCATTTCCGCTCGAGGTGCTGGAGCCGCCGCGCCCAATCGCCTTCGAGGGCGTGATGCTTCAGGGTCCGGCTCAACCCGAAGCGTTCTTGGAGACGCTGTTCGGCCCTACGTGGACCCAGCTGCCCCCGGAGGATCAGCGGCGCAACCACGCACCCGTGCGCCTTGAGTTCTGAGGGCGCTGCATCAGGTTTGGGCGGAAAAAGAAGCAGCGCGAGCCATGAGGGGGTTATGGCTCGCGCTGACTGGCGAATCGCCGTGCGATCCGCATGCGGCCGGGCAGGCGAGGGGTTGCCTCCCTGGTGCCGTTGGCTGAGCGAGAGGAGGAATCGATCAGCTCGAATGGCAAGATGGCGGGGGAGAAAATGCCATCCTGCAACACTTAGTATAGCCTTAAATTATCCTCAGTCAAGGATAATTTAAACATTTGGGCGATTGCACGTCGTACCCTGGTCCTTTTCGATGCGTTTTGCAGGTGCTACCTGGGGTTAATCGTTTTACGTGGTAAGCTACGAGCCGTTTCATTGTGGGCGGCCAATGGATTGGTTCGCGAGGAGGTCCGATGGCTATCGATAAAGTGCGCGCTGCGTTCGCTGCTGCGGGTATGAAGGAGCGGATTTGCGAGTTTGCCGAATCTTCGGCAACGGTAGAGCTTGCGGCGAAGGCCGTGGGGTGCGATCCGGCCCAGATCGTGAAGACGCTATCCTTCCGCGTGGGCGAACGCGTGGTACTGGTGGCGTGTGCGGGAGACGCCCGTGTGGACAACCGCAAGTTCAAGGACTTCTTCGGTGGGAAGGGCAAGATGCTTTCGCCGGACGAGGCCGAAACGCTCGTAGGCCACGGGGTAGGCGGCGTGTGTCCCTTCGCGGTGAACGAAGGCGTGGAAGTGTTTCTGGATGGCAGCATCAGGCGCTTCGACACGGTGTACCCGGCGGCCGGCAGCTCGAACTCCGCCGCCCGCCTGACGCCCGGTGAGCTGGAGCGACTGGCGGCGCCATGCTCGTGGGCGGACGTGTGCAAGCTTCCGGAAGCCGCCGAGCAGGGAAACGGCTGGTAGCGGAGGCGCCTTTCGAAAGCGCTTTCGGCACGACCGTTCCTGCATGCTCAGCCGCTGAGTCGTGCTGCTTACAGCGCGCCGTTCCCGAAGGAGGGCGACCTTTTCGGCGTTGAGGAAGAGCGGGCGAATTCGCATGGAGAAGGTTGAGTGAAGGCGTGCATGCGGGTACCATAGCCGCGGTTGCTTGATTTGGGCGTGACGTATTGCCCGCGCTTGCGTACTAATGGGATTTGCGGCGAGCGAATGACAGGTTAGGTGGTTTCACGATGAAGCATTACCCTATGCAGATGGCCAACCGGGAGCTTTCCGCCGAAGAGGCGCTTGAAATCCTGGAGTCGGGCGAATACGCGGTGGTTTCCACCGTGGACGAGGACGGGACCCCTTACGGCGTGCCGCTGTCCTACGTGATGATCGACGGGCGCATGCTCATCCATACGGGGAAGCGCCCGGGCCATAAAATCGACGACTTCGCGCGCGATCCCCGGGTGAGCGTGGCGGTGGCGACCGAGGTGGAGCCCTGTTACGAGGAGACGTTCTTCACCACCCGCTTCGCATCGGTGGTGGCGCAGGGCACCATCGAGCGCGTAGAGGACCCGGTGCTCGTGCGCCGTGCGCTGGTGGAGCTGTGCATGAAGTACATGCCGTCGGAGAAAGCCGAGATCGGCGGTGCCATCCAGCGCGAGCTCGACATCACGGACATCTGGGCGATCAGCTTCCAGGAGATTCGCGGCAAAGGCGCTCGCCGCAAGCCGAAGGACCAGCGGTAGGCGAGCGCTCATCGCGTAATTGGCCGGCTTCAGAGCTGCTTGCGCAGGAAAGCCTTGAATCCTGGTAGGTCCACGGTATAGCTGCCGCCACCGACAGGCCCTATAATTCCGGCAGAAAGCAGGCGTCCTTGTATTTCGGGTATGGCCGTTGTTCGCATTTTTCGCAAAGCTTCGCAAGGCCGGCCCCTGGAAGACACCTCGATCGTGACATTTCCTTGAGAAGCAGTACAATGCCGGTGCGGACGGGCAACCGTGCGGCTAGGTTCTCGAAAGGTGCGGAGGGCTTCCGGATGAAGACTATCGAAGTGGTTGCGGCTGTCATCGTTCATGACGGCAAGGTTCTCGCAACCCAGCGCGGCTATGGCGATTACGCAGGCGGATGGGAGTTCCCCGGCGGCAAGATCGAGCCCGGCGAACAGCCCGAGGCGGCGCTCGAACGTGAGATTCGCGAGGAACTGGATGCCGAAGTGAAAGTGGGCCGACACCTCGTCACGGTCTCCTACGAGTATCCGAAGTTCTTCCTGCACATGCAGTGTTTCGCGTGCTCGCTGGCCGGCCCCCTGAAGCTCCTAGAGCACAGCGATGCCCGCTGGCTTACCCGTGAAACGCTCTGGAGCGTAGACTGGCTGCCCGCCGATGTCGATGTGGTCCGGGCGATCGAGGCAAGCGGGGCGATGGGGTGAGCGCCATCGTTGGAAATACCGTTCTGTCGGCAGAGGTTGAGCGGGGGAGATGGAGCGGATCGAAAGGGCCCGAGGCTGCTGCGATTGCCGAGGCGTCGCGTACCGCACTTGTCGATCGAAGCCATCCTTCGTCAGAGCTTTTTAGGCCCCGTTTCGTTTCCAACGATCATCGGCGTGGACGCAAGGTTTCCGCCGTCATCGAAGCCGAGCTCAACCATTGCGTATCGTTCGACTTCAGTGTCGCCTTCGTAACGGAGAGTGGCTTGGCCCCGTTGCTTCAAACGTTGAGAGAGCTGGAGGCTAAAGGTATTCCCGGGCGGGTTCTTACTACAGATTATCTGGCATTCAGCGAGCCTCGAGCTTTGCGACGTCTGGCAAAACTGTCGAATATCGAAGTACGCATGTTTGTAACCGAGGGGCAAGCTCACCATCAGGGGTTCCATACTAAAGGTTACCTTTTTCACTACGAAAACGGCACGAGCAGGGTTCTCGTAGGAAGCGCGAATCTGACTGGAAGTGCCCTTGCCGTAAATCACGAGTGGAATCTGCATTTCACCTCCCTGGAGAACGGCGAGCTGTTCCAGGAAATCCAAGGCGAGTTCGAGAACCTGTGGCAGAAATCGCTCCCTATTGACGACTATCTTGACGCGTACCGGCAAATTTATGAAGACAAGAAGCGTATTGTTGCGCAGCAGACGATCGTTCCTTACCAGCAGGTTGCTCTGGAGCCGAACTCGATGCAGGTGCAGTTTATCGGAAACCTCCTTCGCTCCATGGAGGAGGGGGAAAGACGTGCCTTGCTGATTTCTGCGACGGGTACCGGTAAGACCTACGCTTCCGCCTTTGCCGTTCGTGCTTGCAAGGCGCCGCGCATGCTGTTTCTTGCTCACCGCGAACAGGTGCTCAAGCAGTCGATAGAAAGCTACCGCCGAGTGATGGGGTCCACGGTGGCCTACGGATTGCTTTCAGGCACGGCCAAAGAAACGAAAGCCGATTATCTGTTTGCCACCATGCAGACCATGGCGAAGGATTCGGTGCTTGGCGAATTCGATCCGGACTGGTTCGATGTAATCGTTATCGATGAGGTTCATCGAGCAGGTTCGTCGAGTTACCAGAAGATCATGGGCCATTTCAGTCCCCGGCTTTTTCTGGGCATGACTGCAAGTCCGGACCGGCCGGATGGATTCGATATTTACAAGCTGTTCGACAACAACATTGTCCACGAGATTCGTCTCAAGCAGGCATTGGAAGAGAGCCTTCTCTGCCCGTTTCACTACTTTGGCATCACCGACATCGAGGTTGATGACAGGGCGCTCGACGATGTGGGAACGTTCTCCCGCTTGGTATGCGATGAGCGCGTGGGACACATCATCGAGCAGGTGCGGTATTTCGGTTATAGCGGAGTGCGAGTTAAGGGGCTGATGTTTTGTCGTACCAACAAAGAGGCCTGCGAACTGTCGCACAAGCTGAACGAGCGCGGGTTCAGGACCGTTGCTCTTTCTGGCGCCGATAGCCAGCAGACACGCGAGCGGGCCATTGACCGCCTGACGGCCAATGAGGGCGATGCGCTGTACAGCGATCGGCTGGACTACGTTCTTACAGTCGACATCTTCAACGAGGGCGTAGATATTCCTGATGTCAACCAGGTGATCCTCCTTCGTCCTACCGAATCCCCCATTGTTTTCGTACAGCAATTGGGGCGTGGTTTGAGAAAGTCGCAGGACAAGGAATTCGTGGTAGTGCTTGATTTCATAGGGAATTACGCGAACAACTACATGATACCGTTGGCTCTTTCCGGAGATCGCAGCTACAACAAGGATGGCATCCGTAAGTTCGTAATGGAGGGTGATCGCACCATTCCCGGAGCATCAAGTGTTCACTTCGATGCCGTGTCCCGGCAACGCGTGTTCGAGTCTATTGACGCGGCAGGAGTGACCATGAAGCTCTTGCAGGAAAACTATCGAACATTGCGGCATAAGCTAGGGCGTATTCCGAGAATGGTTGACTTTTTAGACCACGGCGAAATCGACCCATTGCTCATGGTGGCAAAATCAAAATCATACTACCGCTTTCTTGCCCGCTACGAGAAATCCTTCGAGGGTGCCCTGACTGAAGATGAGCAGCTGGTGATCGAGTACTTCTCTCGTTATATCGCTAACGGCATGCGGCCTCATGAGCTGCTAGCTCTTCAAGTTCTTTTGGATGGGCGATCTGTCAGCAAAGAGAGTCTTGGGCGATTGCTGGAGTATTATGCGATCAGCTTGGACGATGCGTCGTACAGCTCAACCGTAAGCCTGCTCAATACGAGCTTCGTGAACGCGGAATCCGAGCGCAAGGCCTATGGCGATTTTGCTTTGGTGCGGTTTGAGGGAGGGCAGATCGTCGGTGATGCGGACCTCGACATTTTTCTGGAAAGCGATTCGTTTCGTGCGGCCCTGCAGGATGTTGTAGATTTCGGGCTACGCCGGTTTGCAGATCGCTATGCTCCTTGGGAAGGACCTTTCAAGCGCTACGAAAAGTACACTCGCAAAGATGCATGCCGGCTGCTGAACTGGCCTCAGGACAACAGTTCCACCATGTACGGGTATCGCGTTAAGCACGGAACCTGTCCCATTTTCGTGACGTACAACAAAGAGGACGATATTTCGAGCAGCACGCAGTATGAAGATGCGTTTATTGATCAGGATACGTTTAGCTGGATGACTCGCAGTCGATTGACTCTTGATTCTCCCGAGGTTCAGAGGATTATTCGCTCGCAGGAAGAGGGCACCGACATTCACCTCTTCATCAAGAAGAGCGACGGAGAAGGAAGCGATTTCTACTACATGGGGAAAGCTGCCCCTGTCGCTTGGTCGCAACAGACGATTTTCGATGACAAAGGAAAAGAACTGCCCATCGTCAATTTCCGGTTGCATCTTGAACATTCCGTCCGGGACGATATCTACAGTTATTTCGTAGACGGGCAACCGCTTTCGACGGCTGGCGTCAGATGAGGACACGGATTTGCGGTGTCGGGTCGCCGCTTGTAAAGCTCACCGACGAGGTAAGTGCTAGCCCTTCTGCTTGACTGCGTTGAACTCGTCGAGAAGCCGCTGCTGTAATTCCGGATCGGAGAAGCTGCGCATGAGCTCGTCCGTGCGCCCTCCTTCGGAGAGCCAGCGATACATTGCGGCTGCTTCGGCCATCCCCTTTTCGAGGCCTCGCTTTTCGCCAACGTGTTCGGCCCAGTCTATTCTCTGTTCGACAGTCATCATCTCGCGTACACCTTCTTTCCACAGGCCGTCCTCGTGCGCGTCGAGCAAGACTGCATCGATGCGGCGGCACAGCTCGCCTTCGGCGGTTCCGCTGTCCATGTACCGAAGCAGGCGCCTGAGGCTGGAGTTCTGCTCCTTTGCCCATGCCGACGAGTTCAGGAGAATCCAAGCAAAGCCCGGGTCGAAAGGTGCTTCGGGAGCCTCTTCGGCTTGCATGCGGAAAGTATAGCGCGGAATTCCGCATCCAAGGGGGTCGAACGTGCAGGCGAAAACGATAATGTGCTCGACGAGCTTGGCGTAGGGCGACCCTTTGCCGACCGTATGGGTGTCGGCAACGGCCTGGTAATAGCGCATGCGACGAGCGATTTCTCCTGGGTCGGCCCGTTGCATTTCGACGTTTACGAGGCGTCCGTCCGCTTGGACGAGCACATCCAAGCGGATTCCGCGACCGCCGAGTACGGGGGAGAGTGAGTACTCGGAAGAAATCGACTTGATCGACTCGACAGCTAATCCGGTGAATGCGCTGATTACCTGCTTGCAAATCTCCTCGTCCTTCATGGCTCGCTTGAACCCGGCATCGCTCGTGAAGGGAAATTCGAGCTTGGCATCGTGACCGCTGTACGGCTGAACTGCCGTTTCGTTGAGGTGTTTGTTCGCCATGGTGCCTCCTTCCGGTTGATGCTCTCGTCGAACCATGGTAGTGCTGTGGGCTTGCAAATCGGTTGCACGGGGACAGTTGCTGCGAGACCGCCGATCTTGCGCGCGGGTGCGCGGACCGCGAACGCGTTCTTGCAGGGAAAGACATTGCGTGCGACAGGTTCCTTGCATCCGCCCGCTTGCGTTCTTCCAGCGACAGTTGGGCTACGCGGCTGTGGTTTTCGCTAGCGCTGTTGGGCTTTGGGCTACAATGGCTCCTATGGAAGAAATCGCACATATCGCCGGGCACGTGCTCGAGCATTCCGTTGCCGATACGCTGTACCTTATCCCGTTTCTGTACGTGACGTACCTGCTCATGGAATGGCTCGAGCACAAGACGTCGGGCAAGTCCATGGAGGCCATCCAGCGTGCTGGCGCTGCGGGGCCGGTGGTGGGCGCCGTGGTGGGCGTCGTGCCTCAGTGCGGCTTCTCGGCGGTGGCCTCCACCTTGTGGGCCGGTCGTGTCATCACGCTGGGGACGCTCTTCGCCGTGTATCTGTCTACATCCGACGAGATGCTGCCTATTTTCTTGGCCGAGCAGGTAGACCCGCTCACTATCCTGAAGGTTCTGGGAGTGAAGGTTATGATCGGCATGGTCATGGGCTTCGTGGTGGATGCCGTGGTGCGCCTTGCCCGTCGCGAGAGCCGCCAGCTGCGCATCCGCGATTTGTGCGAGCAAGACCATTGCCATTGCGAGGACTGCGACACCTGCGGCGAGCATCTGCCGGAGTTCGACGAGGAGGCGACCGTCCAAGAGCAGGCCTCCCTGGCTGCGGAGGACCGCGCGGCCTTGGAGGATGTCGACGACGGCTCGCCGAAGCACGACCACCATCATCACACCCACACCCCTATCTGGAAGAGCGCCCTTGTGCATACGGTGCAAGTGGTGCTGTTCATCTTCATCATCACCGTCGTGCTGAACACGGTACTGGAGGTGGTGGGCGAGGACGTGCTGGCCAACGCGCTTTCGGACAACCCCGTGCTCGCCACGTTCGGTGCGGCGGCCGTGGGCCTTATCCCGAATTGCGCCGCCAGCGTGGTCATCGCCGAGCTGTACCTGGACGGCGCTCTGGGGGCCGGCCCCATGTTGGCGGGCTTGCTGGTTTCCGCAGGCGTGGGCCTTCTGGTGCTGGTGCGCACGAACCGCCACGCCGCGCAGAACGCGCTGATCATCGCGGCGCTTTACGCCACTGGCGTGTTCTGGGGCCTCATGGTGGGCGCCTTCGGTATTGTGTTTTAGGGAGCCGTGCTTCCCAGGCGCGTGTTGCGCGAGGTTCGCGGCCGCAGCGGCGGGCTGGCGAGCGAGCTCTCATTGCGGGCTCGGTGCCAGAGGCTGAAATGCCTGCACAGCTGCGCCGCGCAAAGGGGCATTCCCTATTATGCGCAAATGGCTATAATGGTCAGCTAATGCGGACGCCGCCGACTGATGGCGGCCGATGGGGAGGGGAGAGGACGTTTCATGGCTCAGATGATCTCGGTCGAGGAAGCCCGCGACCTGATATTGGCAAACGTGCAGCGCCTTGGCGACGAAGTGGTCGACGTGGTGGATGCTGCCGGGCGCGTGGCCGCGCAGGACCTGGCGAGCGACATAGACGTGTCGCCCTTCGCCCATTCGGCTATGGACGGCTTCGCGCTGCGTGCCTCGCAGATAGCGGGCGCCGCCGTCGAGTCGCCGGTGGTGCTGCGCGTTATCGCCGAAGAGGCCGCCGGCGAGGTGTTCGAAGGCCCCATTGCCGACGACGAGTGCGTGCGCATCATGACCGGCGCCCCGCTGCCCGATGCCGCCGATTCCGTGGTGAAGTACGAGATCGTGGGCGTGGTGGAAGGCGACGGCAAGCCGGGCAGCCTGGTGTCGTTCGCCGAGCCGACGAAGCTGGGCAGCAACGTGCGGGCCGCCGGCGAGGAGGCGCGCGCCGGCGAGGTGATCGTCCGTGACGGGGAAGTGGTGAACGCCGCCGGCGTGGGATTTTTGGCCGGATGCGGCATCACGGAGCTGCCGGTGTACCGTCGCCCGCGCATCGCCGTCATCTCCATCGGCTCGGAGCTGGTGCCCCCCACCCAGGTGCCCACCCCCGGCAAGATTCGCAACTCCAACAGCTACGCCCTGGCCGCAGCGGCTCGCCAGGCGGGAGCCGTCCCCACCATCCTTCCCATTGTTGCGGATTCCCAGGAGGCGCTGGCGGAAGAGATCTTGCTGGCCGTGCACGACTACGACTTCGTGCTCACCAGCGGCGGCGCCTCTAACGGCGACTTCGACTTCATCAAGCCGGTGGTGGAGCAGCTGGGCGAGCTGCTCATGACCACGGTGAACATGCGCCCGGGCAAAGCGCAAACGTTTGGCCTGGTGAAAGGCGTGCCTGTGTTCGGCTTGCCCGGCAACCCCGCGGCGGCCTACGTGGGCTTCCAGATGCTCGTGCGTCCGGCGCTGCGTAAGATGCAGGGCTACAGTCGCTTCGAGCATCCCACGGTGCGCGCCCGCCTGATGAAGGGCACGAAGAAGAACGACCCGCGGCGCATCTTCATGCGCGGCATGCTGCAGAAGGGCGCCGATGGTACCTACGAGGCCACGCCGGCGGGCAACCAGAGCTCGGGGCTGTTCGGCCCCATCCAGCGCAGCAACTGCATGATCGTGCTGCCGGAAGGAACGGAAGGACGCAGCGAGGGCTCCATGGTCGACTGCCTGCTGCTGGATGTTTCCGAGGAAGTGGTGCTGTAATGAACGAGCCTATCGCCTTCGCCATCATCACCTGCTCCGACACGCGATCGATGAAGGAGGACACCGCCGGCGCTGCCCTGGAGCAGCTCATCGCCGACAACGGGTGGACCTGCCTGGACCACGTGGTAGTGCGCGACGAACGGCCCCTCATCGGTGACGCCATCGTGCGTGCCTGCGACGAGCTGAATGCCGACATCGTGCTCACCTGCGGCGGAAGCGGCCTTTCCCTGCGCGACGTCACCCCCGACGCCACCCAGGACGTATGCGAGCGCAACGTGCCCGGCATCGCCGAGGCCATGCGCGCCCACAGCCTGGCCATCACGCCCTACGCCATGCTGTCCCGCGCGCTGTGCATGCAGCGCGGGCGCCATATCGTTGTCAACCTGCCAGGCAGCGAGAAGGCCGCGCGCGAGAACTGGGACGGCGTGGTTGCCGCGCTGCCCCACGCCGTGAAGATGATGGGCGGCGGCGGCCACTAGGGGCGGCTGCGCGGTTTGTTCGCGCTCGCCTCCTTCATGGTGGTGCGCGCCCTCGCCTCCGAGCTGTTCGATACCCATATCCGTTCAAGTTGTCCACGGAATTTCAAGGCTGTGACCTGGTGCTTTCTGTATATCACCAGGTCATAGCTTCGTTTTTCGCTGGACAACTTGAACGGATATGGGCACTTTTCGCCCCGGCCTGCCCGAAAAGTGTTTTGCGACACCGCTTCTGCTGTGGGGCTTTTGGGGTATAATGCGGCCACTTGGTAGCGTATCGGCTGGGGGAAGCGGGGCGCCGTCCGCGTATGAGCGATCTGATTGCCGCATACCTGTTTTGCGCAGGAGCCGGGTCCGGGGCGGCGTTTCTCGCTGCCGTTTTCGAATGTCTCGTGCGTGTAGGTGCGTTTCGGCGAGCTCGCTTCGCCGGTCGTCGGCAAGTGGTGTCTATGCGCGCCGTCGTGCTTTCCGTCTACGGCGCGGCGCTGGTGCTCCTTGCGTTCGGGATGCTGTGCCTGGTGTTTGACCTCGGTCGTCCTGATCTGGCCCTCAAGTTGTTCCTGCGGCCCAGCCTCACCTTGTCGACCTTCGGCGCCTTCGCGCTGGCTGTGCTGGCTTTGGCGCTGATGGTGCTTGTGGCCTTGCGGTTGGGCCGCGAAAATCAAGGGGCGATTCGGCGGCGCATAGACGGCTTGAGCCGGGCGGTTGTCATCGTGGCGTCGGCGGCCGTCATGGCTTACGCGGGCTTGCTCCTTGGGCAGGCTGACGGCATGCCTTTGTTCGAGACGCCCTGGTTGGCGGTGCTGTTCGTGGCGTCTGCTCTGGCGTCGGGTTTGGCGGTGGTTATGCTTGCGGTTGCCGTCGCGGGAAACGGCCACGTGGAAGCGGTCCGCTACCTGAAGCGCCGTCTGACCGTGCGGCTCGATGTGGCGCTCATCGTGCTGGAGGCCGTGGCTGCAGGCCTCTACCTGGCTGCCATCGCCTTGGGCCCTGCTGGTACTGTGGCTCTGGCGCCGCTTCTGACCGGCGCCCAGGGCGGGCTTTTCGTAGGCGGGTTCGGCTTGGGTGGTCTTACGGTGCCACTAGTGCTTGACCTGCTGCAATGGCGCCGTCCGTTGCCGGGGTGGGCTTACGGGCTTGCGGCGGTGGCAACGCTTCTGGGTGCGCTGGCCCTGCGTTTCGCACTGGTACAGGCGGCGGGCCCGCTGCTCTCGTGGGCGCCGGTGGCGTAAGGGGCGCAGGCTCATGGCGACGGCGGCGATGGCGGCTTTCGGCTTTCACCGAAACTGCAGTGGGCCGTTCGCGCGGCCGTGGGATAATGGCGGGGACTTCCCAAGATCGGATAAGGAGCAGCGGGGCAGGGTGGCAGGCAAGGCGATTCCAAAGTTCGAGACCGACAAGGCGTCCAACGTACCCTTGTGGGTGCAGTTGCGCGATCGCTTCGTCTTCCTCATATCGTCGGGGTACTACGAGCCCGACGAGCAGTTGCCCTCGGTACGGAAGTTCGCCGCCGAGAACCACGTCAGCCTCAACACAGTGAGCAAGGCCTTCATGGCCCTCGAGCGCGAGGGCTACATCGTGACGCGCCACGGCAGTGGAGCCTACGTGCGCGGCAAGCAGGTGGGGGATGATTGCGTCTCCGAGATCGACATCATGACCGAGGACTACGTGCGCAGCTGTTTGGAGCGAGGGGCGGGGATCGACGATATCCCGCGCTTCGTGAGCGAGGTCATCGCACGGCTGAAGGCGGAATCCGGCGAAGAGGGGGAGTCTTCTCATGTTCAATCGTAATGCCCGAAGGAGCGCAGCGTACCGGGACGGAATGGACGACGCGGGCGAACGCGGACGGGTCGGGGGCTGCCGGGCCGACGTGGAGTTCGGCGTAGCGGCGGACGCCTACCGCTCCGATCGCGACCGGCGTTCCTCGCGGCTGGGCGCCGTGGCGCTGCAGATCGTGTTCGGGTTGGCGCTTTTCGCCGTGGTGCTAGCGGCATGGTGGGGCGTCCAGGGCAGCATCGGCCTGTTGGGTCTGGTGGTGGCCGCGGTAGTGGGGCGTGCGGTCCTGTCGTCTGTCCATGTGGCCCTGGATTGGGAGCGCTTCGTGGTGCTGCGCGGCGGCAAGTACCAGCGTCTAGCGGGCCCGGGCATCTTCTTCACCATCCCCGTTCTGGAGTACTGCACCCTGCGCGTCGATCAGCGCACCCAGGTGACGCCTTTCGGCGCCGAGGAAACGCTGACGGCCGACGTGGTGCCGCTTGACGTGGACGCCGTGCTGTTCTGGGTGATCTGGGACCCGGAAAAGGCCTGCACCGAAGTGGAGGACTGCTGCTTCGCCGTAACGCTGACGGCCCAAACGGCCCTGCGCGACGCCATCGGACGCGCGGCGGCTAGCGAGGTGATTATGCGTCGCGAGCAGCTGGACCAGGAGATCAAGCAGGCCATCGAGGACCGCGTGAGCGACTGGGGCATCACGGTGCTGGGCGTGGAGGTGCGCAACATCATCCTGCCCCGGGCGCTGCAGGACGTCATGTCCCAGGAAGCCCAGGCCGAACGTCGCAAGAGCGCTCGCATCACCCTCATGGAGTCCGAGAAGATGGTGGCTGAGATGCTCTCCGAGGCCGCCGACTTCTACCGCAACGACGAAATCGCCTACGACCTGCGCCGCATGCACCTGATGCACGAGGGTATGGCCGACGACAACAACTCGATCGTGGTGCCTTCTGCCTATACGGAAGGCTTCTCCGAGAGGCCTTCAGGGTTGAACGAGGCAAAGAAGGCTTAAGGGCGTCCTTTCGGGCGACTCTCGATTCGGTTCGCGTCCTGTCGCCTGCCTCGCGCCGCCTTCTCGTCTGCTCCGCAGCGTCCGAAAAGAAATTCAAAAAGTGTCGCAATACACCTTGACTGTATTGCGACACTTTTGCATAATGCATCTCAGAGGAACAGGCCAGTTCTGACTACTCATCATGACGGGGGAGGCCTGGCAAGAGGGGGACTGTCTCAAGTCCGAAGGCGTCGTCGGATCCGTTGCAACATCCGCAAGACGCCGCGCCAAGCCCACCCGTCGCACGTCTTCGGGAGGAGATATGGGAGAAAAGAACGTTTCGCAGGGAACTCTGTCGCGGCGTGGCTTTCTGAAGGCCACCGGCGCCGCTGCGGGCGCCCTCGGCCTTGCGGGTGCGGCTGGCATGACCACCGCCCAGGATTGGCTGGCCCCGGCCCAAGCCCATGCGGAAGGCGAGGAGAAGGTGGCGTACCTGTGCCACCAGTTTCATTGCTTGGGAAACTGCTGCCTGAAATGCACGGTGCGTGACGGACGTTTGGCGCTTATCGAGCCCAACGATGCTGTTCGCAAAGAGGATCAGCGCATCTGCCTGCGCGGCATCAACGAGATCCAGCATGTGTACGCCGCCGATCGCATCCAGACGCCGCTCAAGCGCGTTGGGGAGCGTGGCGAGGGCAAGTTCGAGGCCATCAGCTGGGACGAGGCCATCGAGACTATCGCCAACGCCATCAAGGAGTCTCAGGAGAAATACGGAGACAACTCCTTCTTCTTCCGCAAATCCACGGAGGCCAGCTCGGCCCATGGTTTCGATTTCCTGTCGAAACTTCTTCATGCGGAAACCGGTGGCAATTGGGGGCTCGACCGCGGTCAAGCCAACGGATGGAATCCCGGTGCCGGTGTAGGGTCTTGGAGTCCGGGCAACAACTCGCTGGCCGAATGGCCGCTTGCCTCCACGGTCATCTTCTTGGGGGACAACATACTGGAAAGCGGCATTGTCTGGTCGAGGGGCCTTTTTGACGCCAAAGAAGCCGGGGCGAAAATTATCACCGTAGACACGCGATTTAGCCCGACGGCGTCGAAGTCCGACCAGTGGATTTCCGTAAAGCCGGGAACCGATGCCGCGCTTATCATCGGCATGATTCGCGCGATTATGGATGAAGGCTGGTGTGACGAGGAGTTCATCAAGGCGCACACCGGCTATCCGTATCTCATCGACGAGGCCACCGGAGAGATTTACGGTGAGATGCGCGACGTGACCAACGAGAAGACCGGCGAGGTTACCCAGAAGAAGGCTCCCTACGTATGGGATGCGGTTTCCAGCTCCGCACGCCTCTACGACGAGGAGGGCATCGATCCTGCGATCGAGGGCTCCTGGAAGCTTGACGGTCGCACACTTACCACCGAGTTTTCGGTTCTGAAGAAGGCCTACGAGCCCTACACTTTGGATTGGGCGAGCCAGATCACGAGCGTTCCTTCCGAGACCATCAAGGGTTTGGCTGACGACTACGCCAACCGCGGTCCCGCCTTCATCTGCTTCGGCCTTGGCGGCCCGGACAAGTACGCCAATGCCGACGTGCTGGGCCATGCCCTCGTGCTCGTGACGGCGCTGACGGGCAACATCGGCAAGAAAGGCTGCGGCACGGGCTGGTACGGCGCGGGCGGCGCGTTTCACTCCACGACGGCGCTTCGGGCATGGGAGCTCCCCGACGAGTTCAAGGCTGCGAAGTCCGAGTGCGAAATGTACAACATGCCCTACAAGGATAACAATATCCACGTGGCGCTGACCTTTGGCGATGCCTTCACCTTGGAGGCGGCCGACGCTAACAGCATGCTCGACTGGGTAAAGAGCCTGGACTTCTACGCTATCTGCGACATCTACCATTCCTCTGCTGTCGATTACGCCGATATCGTGCTGCCGGCTTGCACCAAGTTCGAATGCGATGAAGAAATCACCGACCTTCGTAACTGCAAGGGTTACCTGGCTTTGGGGCAGAAGTGCATCGACCCGCTGTTCGAGTCCAAGACCGACCTTGAGGTGGAGCGGCTCATCGCGGCGCAGTGGGGTTACGACCAGTATCTGCCCAAGAGCCACGAGGAGTATGCCCGCCACCGTCTTTCCGAGGCCAAGGGCAACATCGAGGGCTTTACCATTGAGGCGTTCAAGGCAAACCAGGGCGTGCTTCGCTTCTTGGATTCTGACGAGCCCATGCGCAGCTCTTGCCAATTCACTACGGAAACAGGTCGTCTTGAGCCGTACTACGAGAAGCAAATCAAGTTCGGCCAGGCTTTTCCTGTGTACGAGACTCCCAACGAAGCATTCGAAGAGAATCCTCTGCACGAGCAATATCCGTTGGTTTTCGTTCAGGGCAAGAGCCGCTTCCGTATCCATGCCTACTACAGCGCCTCTTCCTGGTTCCAGGAGTACTTCGGGCCAGTGGTAAACATCAGCCCAGGCGACGCGCAGACTCGTGGCATTGAGACGGGCGACGAGGTTCGCATCTCCAACGATCGTGGCACCTTCGTCTGTACGGCCTTGGTGAACAATGCCATCCAGCCCGGCACCCTGTTCATGGCAGAGACCACATACAACCACTACTATCCCGAGGGATTCCTGCAGAACGTCACCAACTCCTATCGTCAGGAACGTTGCTACGAGATGACCCATGGCCCCCAGATTCCTTACAACGACACCCTCGTCGAGATCGAGAAAGCGTAGGTGACTGGCGATGACGAAACTCGGAATGGCAATTAGCCTCGATCGCTGCATCGGCTGCCAGACGTGCGCCAATGCGTGCAAGATGCAGAACAGCGTCCCCATGGGCATGCAATGGAACCGCGTGGTCACCGAGGGGTGCGATGTTATGGACGACGCCCATGGCACCTACCCCGACCTCTCCCGCACCTACCTGCCCATTGCGTGCCAGCACTGCGAGAACCCGGCCTGCCTGAAGGTGTGCCCGACCGGCGCTACCTACAAGGACGACAAGGGGCGCGTGGAGATCGACTACGACAACTGCATCGGCTGCCGCATGTGCATGGCGGCGTGCCCCTACAACGCCCGCTCCTTCAACTGGGAAGACCCGGTGCGCGATCCCGACTTCAAGTACGGCGACAAGGACGTGCCTGTGCGCACCAAGGGCATGGTGGAGAAGTGCACCCTGTGCAAGGAGCGCACCGACCGCGACCAGGAGCCCATGTGCGTGAAGTGCTGTCCCACCAAGGCTCGCGTCTTCGGTGACCTCGACGATCCGAAGTCGGCGGTTTCCCAGCTCATCCGCGAGAAGCGCGCCGGCGTGCTGCTTGAGGAAAAGGGCACGAAGCCCCAAGTCCACTACTTCGATTAGGAGCGTGCTACCATGCAACTACTTACCAAGAACAAGCTCCTGACCGGCATCTTCGCCGTGCTGGGAGTGGCCGGCATCGCCGCTTGGGCCTACCAGCTTGCGGGCGGCTTGGGTGTTACCGGCATGTCCAACGCGAACTCCTGGGGCCTCTACATCGCCATGTTCATGTTCTTCGTGGGCCTGTCGGCGGGCGGCTTGATCGTGGCCTCCTCTGCGTCGGTGTTCCATATCACCGAGTACAAGAAGGTGGCCATGCCCGCCATCATCCTGTCCACGGTGTGCATCTGCTGTGCGGGCGCGTTCGTCCTGATCGACCTGGGCGGCATCCAGCGCATCTGGCACCTCTTCGCAAGCCCTAACGCTTCGAGCCCTCTGGTGTGGGATATCTGCGTGATCACGTTGTACCTGTTCATCAATGTGCTCTACCTGCACTTCATGCACAAGGGTGCCGAGCGTGCGGTGTCCGTGTTGTCCCGTTTCGCCCTGCCCACGGCCGTGCTGGTTCACAGCGTCACCGCGTGGATCTTCGGTCTGCAGATTGCCAAGGAGGGCTGGTTCTCCGCCATCATGGCCCCCATCTTCGTGGCCTCGGCTATGGATTCGGGCCTGGCGCTGCTGCTTATCGTGCTCATCGTGCTCAACGCCGCCAAGCTGTTCGAGACGCCGAAGAAGCTCATCGCGTCTCTGGCCGGGCTCCTGGCCACCTGTGTCGCTATCGACGGCTTCCTGATCTTCTGCGAGGTCATCACCATGGCCTATCCTGGAGCCGAAGGGGCTGCCACCCTGGCCGTTATGGTGAGCGGACCCACCGCGCCCTTCTTCTGGGCCGAGGTGGTCGGTGGGCTGCTGGTGCCCTTCCTGATGCTGGTGTTCGCTAAGAACCGCCAGAATACCGCCCTCGTTACCGTGGCGAGCGTGCTGGTGGTGGCAGGCGTGCTGTGCAAGCGCCTATGGCTGCTGCTCACCGCCTTCGTCATCCCCAACATCGTTGGCGCGCCGGGCATCATGTCGGACGCCTGGATGATGGGCGGGTCCTACGCCCCCACGGCGATCGAGTTTCTGATCGTGCTGGGTGTGCCGAGCCTCGGTGCGCTGGCTTTCATGGCCATCGGCTCCAAGCTGCTGGTGCCGGCCATGGCCAAGGAGCACGCGCCTGCGCGCTCCAGCGCGGCAGCCGACCTTGACCTGGAGGCCCAGGTCGCTTAGTAAGAACGTGGCGCGGTGCTGTCGAAGGTCTTCGGCAGCACCGCCTCGTTCCCTGTCCCCTCCGGCGCGGCGGTCGGGTTGCACAGTCGCCACCGCGCCCACGTGCCGAACAGGCTGATGTCGGCGGCCGGGACTGTGCCCCGGCCGTTCCGCCTTCTAAGAGAAAGGCCCTTGCCATGAGCGCTATTCGCCCCGATGAGCTTGAAGCTTTGGCCGACGCCTACGCGTTTCTGGGCAACTCGCTTCTGCGGCCGATGTCCCAAACCGCATCCGTCGGGCTCGACGCGGGTTTCTGGGCCGCTTTCCCGGATTTCGGTTCGGAAGCGGCGGCTGCGGCGGCTCGAGAGCTGGCTCTCTGGGCCGAGGCCGGCAGCAGCGCCGCCGAGACAGACCGCGTGCGCGATGTGTCGGTGGAGTACACGCAGCTCTTCGTCGGGCCGCCCAAGCCGGCGGCCCCTCCGTGGGAGACCATGAACCGAGCCGAGGGGGTTACCGTGGGCTTCGGCGAACCCACCTTCCAGATGCGCCAGCTGCTGAGCGCCGCGGGGCTGGAGCTTTCCAACGAGAATCGTCAGTACGAGGACCACATGGGCATCGAGCTGCTCTATCTCTCCGAGCTCTGCCGCCGCGCGGGAGCGAGGAAGGGCGAGGCCGCAAGTAGTACGGCCTCCGAGCCAGTCAACGATGCGGAAGCTGCCGAGACCGCAGGCGAGACGGCGCCCGAGCCGACCGACTTCATCACGAAGCATCCCCTAGCGTGGATCGATTTCTTCTCGGCCCGCGTGCGGGAGGCGGCCCCCGACGGCTACTTCGTGCGTCTCCTGGCCCTGACGAAAGCCCTGCTGCAGCAACAGGTTGCCTGCGGCTAAGGCGGGCGCCTCGCTGATTTTTCCGAATCCCGGGGACGGTTGCAGGGCGATGGCCGCTTCTTTTCCGGACAAGGCCGGGCGGTTCGGTGCGGGTTAGTCCGTTTCTGTTGCTTTCAGATCCCCATTGTTGAGGTATTCCGCCAGATAGGGGACGGTGATGCTGAGCGCGCCGTCTCGGGGCGCCTCTATCACTCCGGCATCAATGAGCCGAGCTCGATACTGCTGAAAATAGCTATTCCCCATTCCGAGCGCCGCTCTGATTTCGGCGACAACGGCGGGCGACGTTTTCTGGGCTGCAATAGCTCGTAGGACTTCGATATCGCGTGGTGAGAGCGCATTGAGCGTGGGCGAGAACACATCTGCAATCAGTTCAAGTCGTGCCGCCGCGATTGCCTGCTCCAGCACATCCGGAGTAACCTCGTCGCCTTCGGCAGTAAGCTCCACGATGTAGTACCCGATGAGCTGAAGGAGGTAGGGAAAGCCCTTTGTGGCCTTAGTGGCCCGCATGAGCATTTCGGAGGCGATCGTGCGTTTCTCGCGCGAGAGGGCGTCGCCGTAATAAGCCAGGATGTCGCCCGACGGAAGCGGTCCGAGCTGGTGCTTGCGAGCGCGATTCAGAAACGTCAACACTTTGTCGTTGAGTACGCGCGAAAGAGATCCGGGTAGCCCTGCCATCACGATGGCGATTTCTTTGCCCTCTCCGGCCAAGTGCTGATAGGTAGATGCGAGCGTTCTCATGGCGTCGGTGTTTGGCTGCACCTCGTCCACGAGCAGCAGCACTTTCTTCTCGCTCTCTGCAAGCTTGTCGCATAGGAGTGAGAGCTTTGTTCTGAATCCATAGTTGGTGCGCACCTCTTCGGAGAAGGTGAGGCCGAAAGAGAAGCCAAGGACCCCAGCTGAGAAGCCTCGCACATGCGACGATTTCTCGGATACGAACTCGGAGCCGGTGATTTGGATGGATTCGAGGATTTCTTCGAGCATATCCTCGCCGGAGGTCACTCGGGCCGGGATAAAACCTTGGGATTTGGCTTCCTCTGCAAGCTGGAGAAGAAGAGCGGTTTTGCCCATACCCCTCTGTCCCAGAATAAGCGTTGCCCGATCTCGGTGCCCGGGCTCGCGCTCAAGCCCTTTTAGGAACTGGGCAACTACTTCATCTCTGCCGACAATGCGCTCAGGGCGGCTGCCAAAGCTGGGATGAAACAGATTTGCCATAGGTGGCCCCTCCCTTTTTTGTTCCCGTTTATCATGTTTTATCATGTTTTATCATGTTTTATCATGTTTTATCATCGGGGACAATGGGAAGGGAGTGACTTTTGGCTGCATCAAGCTGACTGCTTGACATCGATGGCTGCCCCCGAACGGCAGCGGCGACGGGGTTCCTGCGACGCTGCGAGTTATTGGGATTCATGGCAGAACGCCCTCCTGTGGCACGGCGACCTGCTGCAGCAACAGGTTGCCTGCGGCTAAGGCGGGCGCCTCGCTGATTTTTCCGAATCCCGGGGACGGTTGCAGGGCGCCTTGCGGCTTGATTCGCTATACTAGAGTCTGGTGCGCCTGTGGCGCATGAACTGCTCGAACTTACGACGGAGGCATGACGCACCATGGCGAACAACGATCTTCCCAACGGCTTCACCGGCTACTCGCGGAAGAAACCGCAGGGGTTCCAATCGGCTGCCGATGCCATTCGTCGAAACGCCAGCGGCGTCGGGGTTTCTCGGGCTCGCGGGGGCGCAACGCCGTCGCCATGGGGCTCGTCGGCGCCAAGCGCAGGCTCGAACGTGCCTCGATTCGCCGTTCCTGCTGGCCAGAAGGGCGGTCTGGGGGCCAACCCCCTGGCATCGCTGCCGGTGATTGAAAGCGGCGGGGCTCTGGCCAGCGTGGGGGAGTCGGTCATTGGCGGGAAGGACGGGTCGTCCCAGGACGCGCCTTCGCAGTCGGCGCCTTCCCAGGACCGGGAGGGATCGGCGCAAGCGTCGTTCTTTGACGGCGGCGCTTTCCCGGGCGTGGATCGTCGTGAGGAAGCTGCATCCCACATCGACCGCGCGCCGCAGCCGCCCGCGCCCGCCCCCGCGCAGCCCAAGAGCTGCAAGGCGGTTTACGGCAGCCGCGGCATCTTCGCCTACGCCGATGATGAGCTTGCCCCTGACGGAAGCCCGCTGTTCGACCCCGCCAAGCTGGCCACCATTCCCGAAACCGATCGCCGCTGGTCGTGGGTGGAGGTGGACCTCACCGCCATCCGTCACAACGTCATGGTTGCCCGCCGGGCGCTCACTAAGGGGGCGCATCTGTGCGCCGTGGTGAAGGCCGACGCCTACGGGCACGGGGCGGTGCAGTGCGCGAAGACGGCCCTTTCCGCCGGCGCCGACTACCTGGCGGTGGCCACGGTGGACGAGGGCATCCAGCTGCGCGAAGGCAACGTGTTCGCGCCGGTGCTGGTGCTCTCCCAGCCTCCCCTGGAGTCCATCCCGCTGCTTCTGGCCTACAAGCTTATGCCCAGCGTCTACGATGCCCAGTTCGCCATCGCCTACGGGGAAGCCGCCGACAGCTTCGGCGTGGACGCCCCCTACCATTTGGCGCTGAACACCGGCATGAACCGCATCGGCGTGCGCCACGACGAGGTGGTGGAGTTCCTGCGTCACGTGAGCTTTCACCGCGCGCTCGACCTGGTGGGCACGTTCACCCACTTCGCCACGGCCGACTGCCCCGAAACCCTGGACTTTCAGATTCAGGCGCGCCGTTTCGTGGAAGCCATCCAGGCCATGGTCGACGCTGGTTTCGACCCGGGTATCGTCCATGCGGCGAACTCGGCGGCAACGCTGCGCTATCCGGCGGTCCATTTCGACATGGTGCGCTTCGGCATCGCGCTTTACGGCCTGCAGCCCTGCGACGAGACGCGGGCTTTGGCCGACCTGCGACCGGCTATGAGCGTGAAGGCGTGCATTACCGACATGCGGGCGGTGCCCATGAGCGAAGGGGTCAGCTACGGGCTGCATTACCGCAGTCCCGGCAGTGTGATCATCTGCACCATCCCCATAGGCTATGCCGACGGCTTCCGCCGGGGGTTGTCCGGTCGCACCGACGTCATTCTGAAGGGGCGCCGCTGCCGCCAGGTGGGCAACATCTGCATGGACCAGTGCATGTTCGAGGTGGACATGCGCTCGTCGGCCATGCGCACGCGGGTGGAACCGCAGATAGGAGACCTGGTTACCCTGGTCGGCCGCGAAGGCGAGTCGGTCATCGCCATGGACGATCTGGCCCGCACCCTAGACACCATCACCCACGAGGTGGCTATCGGCTTCGGTTGCAGCCGCATGGCCCGCGTGTACAAGTAGCCGTTTTCGCAACCGCTGTCGCATACCTGCGCTGCTGCTCGTTCGCCGTGTTTCGGCTTTCGGCACTTTGGCGAAAAGTTGGCGGTGCAGCCGGAAAGGAGTCCCGTCGTGGAGCATCCCCATATTCCCCTTGACCAGCTGAAAGCCCAGGTGAGCGTCTGTCGCGGGTGCACGCTTGCCGACGGGCGCACCAATGTGGTGTTCGGCGCGGGCGACCCTCAGGCGCGGGTGCTCATTGTGGGAGAGGCGCCGGGTAAGAACGAGGATCTGCAGGGCCAGCCGTTCGTGGGCGCCGCTGGCAAGTACTTGAGCGAGCTGCTGGCCCTGGCCGGCCTTTCCCGCGACGAGGTGTTCATCGCCAACGTGCTGAAATGCCGCCCGCCGGGGAACCGCGACCCGCGCCCCGAAGAGATCCAGGCCTGCTCCCCCTTCCTGCGCGAACAGACGCGCACCATAAACCCCCAGGTCATCATAACGCTCGGCAACTTCTCCACGAAGTTCATCCTGAAGACCGAACAGGGCATCACTCGCTTGCGTGGCCGTGCCTACCAGGCGGGGAAGTTCACCGTGTTCCCCGTGTACCATCCGGCAGCGGCTATCTACGACCGCAGCAAGCGCGAGGTGCTGGAAGGCGATTTCGCCGAAATCGGCCGCCTGCTGAAGACGCTGCCGCCGCGCGCGTAGGGCGAAGCTACCGCAACGACATGCTGGTCGCCGGCGAGCCGGAGAAGACGCCGCCGCGCGTAGGGTGAAGCTCCGAAAGCGTGCATTTCAGGGGGGTTTGGTACAGAAAGCTGCAGGACCCCCCTGAAATGCACGATTCTCCTTGCGCCGCGCCGCCGCGCTCTACAGCCAGCCCTTGCGCTTCAGGAACAGCAGCTCCAGCAGGAAGATGACCGCAGATGCCGCCATACAGCCGAAGAAGCCGTAGGGACTGTCGGCGCCGGGGATGAACGAGAAGTTCATGCCGAACCATCCGGCGATCAGCATCAGCGGCGTGCCCAGCGTGGCCACTACGGTGAAGAACTGCATGATGTTGTTCTGCTGCAGGTTCAGTTGGGTGTTGTACAGCTCGCGCAGCTGCATGCTGTACTCCTGCAGCATGTGCACGCGGTCGACCAGGCGGTCGGTGTTCTGGCGAATCTCCGCGAAGTAGCGCAGGTCGGTGCCGGTGAACTGGTCGTCCTCGTTTTCCAGCAGGTCGCTGGCCATGTCGTTGAGCTGTTGGTAGTAGGTGTCTAGCTTCAGGATCCTGCGCCGGTAGTTCAGGATGACCTGGTTTGCGCTCTGCTCCTTCTGGCCCATGATCTTCTCTTCCACCAGCTCCATCTCGTCCTCCATGCGCGCGAGGAACGACTGGTCGCCCTTGATGAGCAGCCGCATGAACTCGAACAGGCAAAACGCCGTGGTCTGGTCGGAGATGGCGCTGAACGAGGCGATCTGTCCCAAGATGCCTGCGCAGGTGGTGCCGTCGTCCAGGAAGAACAGGTGGTTCTTGTCCAGGTAGAAAGCGAAGCAGATGGGGTCGGCCAGCAGATCTTGCTTGTCGGGCACGGCGAACGACCCGATAAGGCAGTGCGGGAACGCGTCCAGGTAGGTGTTTTCCACCTTCACCAGGCTCAGCACGGTGTCGTGGTACTCCGGGGCGACGAAGCCGAAGAACTCCTTGGTGGCCATGACGCTGGCCACGGGCGCCCCTTGGGGCAGCGACTCGTGGTCCTGGATGGGGACCAGCTGCTTTTCGATTGCGTACCAAGTTGCCATGGCAGCCTCCTTCGCTTGCTGCGTTGCTTGGTTAGGTCGTGCGGTGGCGGTGCTCCTCCGAAGGGGGGCGCTGCAGGCCACCGGGCTTTCTCTATGCTCGGGGCTAAGCGTATCACTCGGTAAGGGAGGGCGTTTCGCGCCGTAACCCGATGTGGCGAACTTGTTTTCTGCATCCTGCGACGTGTGCGGAAAAGCTTCTTGACACGAAGGTAATGCAATATATAATTTGCAATGCAAGATATATGTTGCATTTTGAAGGACTGTAGAAGCGGCGAAGGGATGCCGAAGGCGCCGATAGGAGGAAGATGGGCGAAACGAAGAACGCGCGGATGCGCCAGGCTCGGGAGGCAGTGGGCCTCTCGCAGCAAGCACTGGCGGATGCCGTGGGCGCCACAAGGCAGACGATCGGGCTTATCGAGGCAGGTCGGTACAACCCTAGCCTCAAGCTTTGCCTGGCAATCTGCAAAGCGCTCGGTAAAACCCTCGACGAGCTTTTCTGGGAATAGGAGAACATCATGGGACTTATCTCGAAGTGGAACGAGTACATGGGGCCGAAGGACGAGCGGCTTGAGGCCGAGGAAGGCAGGTCGACCAAGGCGAGCGCCTACATCCTGCTTGCCGGGGCGCTTATCAGCCTGTACTACGCCATCATGTTGGACCAAGTGGCCTCTGCGACGGAGCACCCCCTGCTCACCCCCTTGGGACAGAGCGTGGTTCCCGTCCAGTTCCCGCTGCTGCTGACCATCTTCGTTGCGGGCGTGGTCTCGGTGATGATGCAGGTCCGCTCCGGGTTCTTCACCAGCCGCACCCGCTATGCCCAGGTCGATCGCATTCCCTGGGAGTACGTCGTCCTGTGCGCTGCGGCGTGCGGTGCCGCTGTCGCCGTGCTCATGTGCGGCATGCGCATTCTTGCCGAGGTGCAGATCGTGGGCCTTGCCGAAGTCGCATGGCTGGGGGACCTGGCCATCGGCATCGTGTTCTTCGCCATCGCCTTCGGCCTGGGGCTTGCCTGCTTCGCCTTGGTCTTCCACGACGCCATCAAGCGTCGCCAGCAGATGGAGCGCGAGCTGGAAGGGTAGTGTCGCCGGGCAGGCGCTGCGGCGTGGGGGCGTTGTGCGCTCTGCAGCCCTGTGTCGTACCTGAATGGCGCTCTGTCGCGCCGTGATGCGCCGAGTTGCGATGCGTAGCGCCCTGCTGCCCCGCGATACGCCGGGGCGTGCGGGTCGGCCCGGCGCTCTTGCGTTTGCGAGTATGCGCTTGCCGCTTCGAAAATGAACAATCAGAAACAAGTTGCCGGCTGGAGTCGTGCGGCCAAATCCTGGGAATATACTGGGAAAATCTTGGGTCGGCCTGCGTCGCGACATCCGTGAGGGGAAAGCGCGGGCCCTCCGATGCAGCCAGACTACCCTTGGAAGAGGTGGCACGAAGGGAGGGGATGCCCCGTGTATCCCATTCTGAAGACAGAAGCGCTCAACGGCGAGGTTACGCGCATGGTGGTGGAAGCGCCTGCCATCGCGCGCAAGATACAGCCCGGTCAGTTCATCATGCTGCGAATCGACGAGCGCGGCGAACGCATCCCGCTGACCATGAACGAGGCCGATCCCGAAGCCGGCACGGTGACCATCGTGTTCCAGGCAGTGGGGGCCACCACCATGCGTTTGGCGAAGATGCGGGCCGGCCAGAGCCTGCTGGACTTTTCCGGGCCCTTCGGCAAGCCCACCGAACTCGAAGGCGTGCGCAAGGCGTGCGTCATCGGCGGCGGATTGGGCACGGCCATTGCGTACCCCCAGGCCAAGTGGCTGTTCGACCATGGCGCCCAGGTAGACGTGATCCTGGGCTTCCGCACGAAGGACCTCATCATCTTGGAAGACGAGCTGCGCGCCTGCTCCACTACCTGCACCGTGGTCACCGACGACGGGAGCAACGGGAACAAGGGCCTGGTCACGCAGCCGCTGGCCAAACGCATCGCCGAAGGGGCCGACTACGACGCGGTGCTGGCCGTGGGGCCGGTCATCATGATGAAGTTCGTGGCCGAGACCACCCGCGAGCCGGGCATCCGCACCTTGGTGTCCATGAACCCTCTCATGATCGACGGCACGGGCATGTGCGGCGGCTGCCGCGTGAAGGTGGGCGACGAGTACCTGCACGCCTGCGTGGATGGCCCCGACTTCGACGGGCACCAGGTGGACTTCGACGACGCCATGCGCCGCGGCGTGATGTACCGCAGCTTCGAGCAGGTGGCCGTGGCGGCACTCAACGGCGAGGAGCTGCCCGAAGGCCGCGAGTGCGCAGCTACGGCCGAGCCCCTGGTGGAGATGGAGCTCTCCCCCAAGCAAGGCACGGTGCAGGCCGAAACCGCCTTCGCTTCCGATGCCGAGGTCGCGGCGGCCGAGCCTGCGTCCGCGACGGCCGGCGCCCCCGTCCAGGCTGCATCGCGGGAGGTGCTGCCGCCCCGCAACAAGGTCAACGACGACTGGCGCCGCTACGCCGCCCAGCGGGCCAATGCGGCATGGCGCGCCTCCCACGAAACCTACCAGCAGGAGAAGGTGGCCTGGGAGCACGTGGTCCAAGCCAGCCGCAACGGCGCCGGCTGGTCGGACGCTTCGGAAAACCCCATGGCCCACAGCAAGCCCGGCTATTCGGGGCACTCCGGCCGCCGTCGGTGGTAGCGTCGGCGACAGCGATAGGCGGAAGCGGCAGCGCAGGTTCTAGGAGACGATCATGGCGACATCCTACACGGTGAACAAGCAGAAGACGAAGACCCCCATGCCCGAGCTGGACCCGGTGCTGCGCTCCGAGTGCTTCGAGGAAGTGGCGCGCGGCTACAACGCCCAGCAGGCCATGGAGGAGGCGGCCCGGTGCCTGCAGTGCCCGAAGGCCCCCTGCGTGGGCGGCTGCCCGGTGGGCGTGCCCATCCCGCAGTTTCTGGAGCAGGTGGCCCATGGCCGTTTCGACGAAGCGTACAGGCTGGTGAAACGCGAAAACGCGCTGCCGGCGGTGTGCGGGCGCGTGTGCCCGCAGGAGACCCAATGCGAAGGGGTGTGCACGCGGGGCCGCGCCGGCGAGCCGGTGGCTATTGGCAAGCTGGAGCGGTTCGTGGCCGACTGGGCCATGGCCCAGCAGGAATCCGACGAGCTTTTGGATGCGCAGGAGGCTCCCGAAGTGGGCGCGGCCGAGGTGGCGGCTCAGTCGGGCGGCTACAGCCAAGGGATGGTGGAGGCAGGCGCCGAAGCGCTCATGGCCGAGCCGGATTCCCTGAGCCCTGCCATCGCCGCTGTCGAAACTACTGCGGGCGAAGGTTCCTGCGAAGGGGATTTGACCGGCTACCGCGTAGCCATGGTGGGCTCGGGCCCGGCGTCGCTTACCTGCGCCGGCGAGCTGGCCCGCCGCGGAGCCGACGTCACCGTGTTCGAGGCGCTGCACAAGCTTGGCGGGGTGCTCACCTACGGCATCCCCGAGTTCCGCCTGCCCAAGAGCTTGGTGGATACCGAGATTTCTACGCTGTCCGACATGGGCGTTTCCTTCGAAGCGAACTCGGTGGTGGGCAAGCTCTACGACGTCGACGAGCTTTTGGGTCCCATGGGCTTTCAGGCGGTGTTCGTGGCACCGGGTGCCGGACTTCCCAGCTACCTGGGCATTCCCGGCGAAGGCTCGCTGGGCGTGATGACCGCCAACGAGCTGCTCACCCGCGTGAACCTCATGCGCGCCTACGAGTTCCCCGCGGCGGACACGCCGGTGTATTCCGGCCAGGAGTGCGTGGTGGTGGGCGGCGGCAACGTGGCCATGGACGCCGCGCGCACGGCCAAGCGCCTTGGCGCCGCCGTCACCGTGGTGTATCGCCGCGGCCGCGAGGAAATGCCCGCCCGCGCCGAAGAGATCGCCCATGCTGAAGAGGAGGGTATCCGCTTCCAGCTGCTCACGAATCCGGTAGGCGTGCTGTCCAACGACGACGGCTGGGTGCGCGGCGTGGAATGCGTCTCCATGCAGTTGGGCGAGCCCGACGACCAAGGGCGCCGTCGACCCGTGGAAGTGCCCAACAGCGCCTTCGTCATCCCGGCCGATATGATGGTGGTGGCCGTGGGCAACCGCACCAACCCCCTGATTGCGCAGACCACGCCGGGCATGGAAGTGACTTCGCGCAACCTGATCGTCGCTGATCCCGAAACCGGCGCCACTACGAAGCCGGGCGTGTTCGCGGGCGGAGACGCGGTCATCGGGGCTGCCACGGTGATTCTGGCCATGGGCGCCGGCAAGCGCGCCGCAGCCGCCATGGGCGACTACCTGAAGACGACTTACCCGCGCTAGGGACTGCTGGTTGCCGCGGCTTCTTTTCACCTGACCGGGCCGGCGGCGTGCGGGCGCGGTACCTTCGCTTGTCCTCGCTTCGCCTGTGCATCGGGCTTACACCCGCTCGCTGCTGCGGAATCGCTCGGGTACCGCGTCCGCACGCCGCCGGCCCTGCCGCATTGCGCCCGCCTGACCGGGGTTCCCTTCTACCTGGTCGGGCTCGAGGGGCAGCGGCATGGCACCTTCGCTTGTCCTCGCTTCGCCTGTGCATCGAGTTTGCACCTGCTCGCTGCTGCGGAATCGCTCAGGTGCCATGCCGCTGTCCCTCGGTCCTGCTGCGTGGCGCATGCCTGCCTGTTCGTGCAGGCCTCTTCTGCTGGATGGGGTTGGATACTCGTCGTTCAGCGACTACCGTGCCGCTCTATCGGTTCCTTCTGCCGGGTGCTTGCGGATTTTGGGGCGGCTTGCATTACAATGATCCGTGCTCATTGGCTCCGTGGGGGCGCGTTGGATGCGCGCGGCTTCATGCTTCGGGGAATGCGGGTGCAAATCCCGCGCTATACCAGTAACCGTAAGGAGCGTACGTCGGGAGGGCTTCGTGCTGGCTGCCGTGTTTCGGGTGGCTGGAGTAGCGGAGCTTTCTGTGCGGCGCCGAAGTCGGAATACCGATCCCGGCAACAGGGAGCCCTGGAAGAAAGAGGTTTCATTATGGTTCGTTTCGCAACGGTGCTTTCCGCTTGGGCGGGGCAGGCCAAGGCTGTGCGCGTGCTGTTCGCTTTGGCTCTGGCGACGGCGCTCGGCACGGGCGTTTTGGCCGGCTGCAGCTCCGATGGGGGATCGAGCGCAAGCACGGGTTCGCAGGATTCCGCCCAGCAGGCGCCTGCTTCCGACGTGGTCACCGTTACCGTGGGCAATACCGTTACCGACGAGACGCTGGCCTCGGGTGAGGTGGAGCTGCCGGAGGGGGCGACGGCCCTGGATGCGCTGCAGGCTTTGGACGTTGAGGTTACGGTGGAGGATTCCGCCTACGGTGCCTACGTGAGCGCCATCAACGGCGTTGCCAGCGAGGGCATGAGCGGCTGGACCTTCGCTATCAACGGCGAGATGCCCTCTGTGTCCGCCGGCGAGGCTGAGGTGCAGCCGGGAGATGTGGTGGAGTGGACCTACATCGACATGTCGGAATAGGCTGCGGTACGCGACTATGAACGAGCCCTTCGACGCGATCGCCTATATCAACGAACCGCGCTGGCAGGCGTCGCGCCTGGGGCTCCATCGTATCAGCGACCTGATGGAGCGCTTAGGTCGGCCTCAGGACCGCCTGCGCTTCGTCCATGTGGCCGGCACGAACGGCAAGGGCTCCACCTGCGCCTACCTCGCCTCCATCCTGCGGGCAGCGGGCTATCGGACGGGGCTTTTTACCAGCCCTTACATCGAGCGCTTCGAGGAACGCATCCAGGTTGACGGGGTGCCCATCGCCCTGGATGCGCTTTGCCAGGCAACGCTGCAGGTGCGCGAGGCTGCCGAGGCTCAGGCGGCTGCCACGGGCGAGCACGCCACGGAGTTCGAGCTTATGACCGCCGTGGCCCTGGTGCACTTCGCCACTGTCAGCTGCGACATCGTGGTGCTCGAAGTGGGGCTGGGCGGGCGCCTGGATTCCACCAACGTCATCGGCCCGCCCGAGGTGGCCGTCATCACGCGCATCGGGCTCGACCATACGGCCTTGCTGGGCGACAGCCCGGCGGCTATTGCGGGAGAGAAGGCGGGCATCATCAAGCCGGGGTGCGCGGTGGTGGCCTATCCGCAGGACGACGAAGGGGCGGCCCGCGCCATCGCCCAGGCGGCGTCCCGATGCGAGACGCCGCTGATCGTAGCCGATTTCAGCCAGCTTACCGTAGGCGAGGTTCGTCCGGCGGGGGAGAGCGCTGTCGTGGAATCGGATGCGCGCCTTCCGCTGCCGGGCGACCTCGTGCGATGCTTCGCGTACCGCAATCGTTCTTACCGCACGGCGCTGCTGGCCTCCTATCAGCCTTGCAACGCCGCGCTTGCCATCGAGGCGGCCCGGGTGCTCGCAGCTCGCGGATGGCGGATTCCCGAAAGCGCCATCGAGGCGGGAGTGGCTGCGGCCCGCTGGCCTGGGCGCTTCGAGCTGATGCCCGTCGTGCCCGGCCGGCCAACCATCGTGGTGGACGGAGGTCACAACCCCCAAGGCGCCCAGGCGCTTGCAGCCTCGCTGGCCGACGTGTTTCCAGGCCGGCGCTGCGTGTTCGTCATGGGGGTGCTGGCAGACAAGGACTACGCGGCCATGGTCGAAGCGGTGCTGCCCCGGGCCCAGGCCTTCGTGACCGCCACGCCGCCGAACCCGCGCGCCCTTTCGGCTGAAGACCTGGCCGAATGTATTCGTGCTGCAGCTGCTTCCAAGGGGGTTCCGACAGAAACCGCAGTCGGCGAATCGGCCTTGCCGGCGCAGGCCGCCAAGCCATGTGCTAGCGATTGCGCGCTCGATGGCGAGCCCGTATCGCCCCTGGTCGTCCGCGCGGCCGCTGGCTACGACGACGCCCTGCGAGCCGCCGTCGCCCTTGCCGGCCCCTGCGGCCTGGTGGTGGCCTTCGGCAGCCTCTACGCCATAGCCGACATCAAGCGCGCAATCATGCCAGGGGGACGGGGATGATGGCATGGGGGCGCATGGCGCTATCATGCCGGGGGCGGGGTAACGTCGTCTTGCCGGTCGGCCGCCTTCCCCAATGGTGACGCTACCCGACTACCGAGCACGCGAAAAGGCGCCCGAGCCTCTTCGGATCGGGCGCCTTTGCTGTTGCCGTTGCGTTTGCTTGCTCTTACAGCCCCTGGATGTATTCCACCAGCTGGTCGACGGTTTCCAGACCCTCGGGGTCGCCGAAGTCCACGTCCAGGCGGTCCTCCAGCTCGCAGACCAGCTCTACCATGTCGATGCTGTCGATCCCCAAGGTCTCGAAGGTGGATTCGCCCGTCACGGTTTCGGGGGCGATGTCCAGCTTCTCCTGCAGGATGTCGCGGACCACGTCCAAAGTCTCAGCGTTAGCGGCCATGTCTCTTGTCTCCCATCGGTGAATCGTCGGTGTGGGGCATCGGCGCGCGGTGCCCCCAATGCGTCGTTGCCGGATTGGGGGCGTCAACCGGTAAGCTGCGCCCGTCCGGTGCCTTGGCGCTTCTACTCTTCCGTTTGCTTCAGCAGGCCGTAGCCGCCGTCGTCGCGACGGTACAGCACGTTGACCAGGCCGGAATCGCGGTCGGTGTAGGCAAAGAAGTCGTGGCCCAGAAGGTCGATCTGCACCAGCGCCTCGTCCTGCGTCATGGGGGCGAACTCGATCTCCTTCACGCGCACGATCTCTTCGTCTTCGGTCAGCTCGGCCATCAGGCTGTCGGCGTCGAACTCGCCAGTGGGCACGATAGGAGCCACGCGGATGCTCTCCTCCTCGGCGCGCACCTTGCGGTCGATGACGCGGGTCTTGTACTTGCGCAGCTGGCGCAGCACCTTGGCGGCGGCTACGTCGATGGCTGCGTACATATCCTCTTCGTGCTCCTCTACGCGGATGATGTGGCCCTTCGGGCGCAGCGTGACCTCGCAGACGGCGGGACGGGGGTTGGCGGGGTTCTTCTCAACGAACAGCACCACTTCGGCGTCGAGCGGGCTAATGTCCATAACCTTCATCGAGTTACCGATTTTCTCCTCCGCGTACTCCCGCAGGCTCTCGGTTACGGGCATTTTGCGGCCGGTGACGGTAATGCTCATGGTTATCACCTCTTTGATCGAAGCGTACAGTGACCATAGGATACCGCAACTCGGCCCACCCCGCTGCCGTGCCCGCGAAGGTTACGGAAACGATTCAAAGGCCCAGCGCTCCGCCGGTTTTCGTTTTGGCTGATTTTTCCGTTTCTGCATTTGCCGTGGTTGAAATCTCCGGCTTTGCATGCCCTTCTGGCTGATTTCTCCGGTTTTGCATGCGAAAAAGGGGAGGCGGCGATGCAAAACCGGAAATTTCAACCATAAAGCATCCGGCTGCGAAGCCGATCGTGAGGCACCCAACCGCGAAAACGGCCATAAGGCATCCAGCTGCGAAGCATCATTTCGTGAAGCGTCAAGCTGCGAAGTCATTGCCTGCAAAGCGCTTGCTTGCGAAGCGCACGCACGCAAGGTGCTTCCGTCCACCCAGCCGCGAAGGACGCTCCCGAACGCCGCTGTCGCCCTACCGCGAGGCCATCGCCCCCTCAAGCTCGCTGCTGCTAAACAGAGAAGCCATCGCCCACAAGGCTGCTGCCGAGCCGCAAAGCGGCCCCCCAAGTCCGCCGGCCCTCTGCACGACATCGCCCCTTTACCGTTCGATGACCGTGGGCGCTGCACGCCGAAACAAGGGCGCTGAAAAAGGATAATTGATTTATCATTACTAGTTTCAAGAAGATGGTACGGCTCGGCGGCAAGGACTATCATGGCAAGTGAGAAGCAGGCTACCCCGCATCTGTTCATCGACGAGGTGCAGGGGCATCAGAAGCGCTATAGCAAACTCGTGCAGTTCACCCACTCCTCCACGAAGGCCGCAGGCGTCATGCTGCTGGCTGCTATCGTGGCGCTCGTGGTAGCGAACTCGGCGGTCTACGAGCCTTTCATCCATTTCTGGCATACGGAAGTGGGCTTTATCTTCGGCGGCACCGAGCAGACCATGTCGCTGGCGCACATCATCAATGACGTGTTCATGGCCATTTTCTTCCTGCTGGTAGGCCTGGAAGTGAAGTACGAGATGACCGTGGGCGAGCTTACGAACATCCGTGCGGCGCTGCTGCCCATCATGGGTGCGGTCGGCGGCGTTGCCATGCCTATCGTCATCTACCTGCTGTTCAACGCCTCGAACGCCGAAGCGGTCCATGGCTGGGGCGTTCCCACCGCTACCGACATCGCCTTCGCGCTGGGTATTCTGGCGTTGCTGGGCAACCGCGTGCCCGCCGGCGTGCGCGTGTTCCTGTCCACCCTTGCCGTGGCCGACGACATCATCGCCATTCTCATCATTGCCATTTTCTACGGACAGACGCCGAAGGTGTTCTGGTTGATGGCCGCTGTAATCGTCATGATCGTGCTTATTGCCATGAATCGCAGCCATATCTACTCGCTCTTGCCCTACATCCTCATGGGTGGCGTGTTGTGGTATTGCGTGTTCATGTCGGGCATCCATTCCACCATCGCTGGCGTGCTGCTGGCCTTTGCCATTCCGTCGGGCTCGCGCGTGAATCTGCGCACGTTCGGCTTGTGGTCGGGCAAGAAGTTGAAGGAGGCCCACGACACCTTCCAGCCCGAGACACCGGTCATCGCCCAGGGCGAGTACATCGAGACAGTGACCGACCTGTCCCGCGTGGCGCGCCAGGTGGTGCCCCCGGCCACGCGCCTGGAGCACAAGCTGTACCCGTGGGTTTACTTCGGCATCCTGCCGGTGTTCGCCCTCACTAACGCCGACGTGTCTTTCGCCGGCATCGACATGGGGGCGATGCTGACTGACCCGGTGCTCTACGGCGTGTTCTTCGGTCTGTTGCTGGGCAAGCCGCTGGGCATTCTGGCCATGAGCTTCATCTGCGTGAAAACGAAGCTGGGGGCGCTTCCGGAGAACGTGAACTGGGGGCATATGGTGGGCGCGGCCATTCTGGGCGGCGTCGGATTTACCATGGCTATTTTCGTGGCGAATTTGGCCTACACCGATGAGATGCATATTGCCACGGCTAAGCTGGGCATTCTGGCGGCGTCGCTTATGGCGGGCATCATCGGCTTCGTGTTCCTGATGCTGCAGGCCAAGCGGGCGCAGAAGCAGGGCGTGGCTTTCTCCGAAAGCGGCGATGACTTCGCGGAGGGGGAGGCCGAGCACGCGGGTGGCCTCAACGCGTTGCGCAACCCCGAGCTGCAGGCGCGCATCGATGCTGCCCGGGCGCGTCGTAACGTGTTCGAGATCGTGGTGGACCTGGGGCCGACGGGTCTTCTGGGCGGCGGCAGCGTGAGGGACGTACGCGACGCCCTGAAGGACGAGATGATCCGTGTGCTGCAGGAGGAAGGGCGCGACGACCTGATTGAGAAGTTGCAGCTGCAGTTCCAGGAAGATGAGCGTGTCGCTCCGCTTGCGGCCATTCAGGACTTGGTGCTGCAGGAGCACGGCGAGGACGCGCTGCTGCGTACCGAGGTGATGACCAGCGAAGACGCTGTGTTCACGAACCTGGTGAAGCAATCGGCTGAGGCCGCCGACGAAACCGAGGAGCAGCACGTGGAGGGCATGGCCAAGTAGCGTCCGCTCCGCCTGCGGTTGGCTGTAGCTGCGCCTCAACCGCCGTCCGTGCTGCCGGCCGGGGCCGCGGTGCGCTTTGCGCGCGTCGTTGGCTGCGGGGTCAACGGCCCGGCGCCCGGCAGCTCCAGCGGTCGGCCCGCTCGGCGCTTCCGAGGCGCCGTTTTGCCGCCCCCTTGTTGCTCGATGTGTTCTCCCGCTTGCCTTTTGCGCGAGACCTTGTCGCCTCTGCTCACGCGTCCCGAAGAGGTCGTACGCGGGGAGACTCTCTATGGTAACGGGGCGGTTACGAAAGTTTCGGTACGCCAACGAAAACCCTCCCACGCAAGCTCTCCCCATGGCTCCGGGGCCATAATGGAGCTGAAGAAGAGAGAGCCCGTCGTAAGATGGGAGTGAGGGATCGTTCGTATGCGGGATGTGCGACAAGGGGCGTCCTTTTATCGGGAGCCGCTTTATTTCGTGGGCGAGGCCTGCGACGAAGAGGGCCAGTTCTACCAGAGCGCCATCGTGTCTGTCTTGGCGGCCAACGAGGCGGTTGGCGTTGTTGCGGGCATGTACGATGAGCGTTTCTCCGTTCGGTTTGTGAGCGGTTTCGCCCTGCAGAACCTGCAGATGACATTCCAGGATTTCCTCGATGCAACCGACGGCAGCTTCCTGGAGCTGGTTTACCCCGACGATCGCGAGGAGTTTTTAGCCCGAATTGTCTCCCCGACGGCGGAGCGCTGGGAGTATCGGCTGGTGGACAAGGCGGGCAATCCCCGTTGGTTCGAAGAGCGCCGCAGCGAGTGCGTCGCACCCGACGGCACGACGCTGTGGGTGTGCTCGTTGCGCCAGGTCAACGATGCCCATCTGTTTCAAGCCGAGCTGCTCTCCCGCGTGTCCCACGATATGCGCACGCCCTTGAACGCCATTATGGGCACGGCCGACCGCATTGCTGCACGGGCTGAGGACGATCACACCAGGGATGATTGCTACGTTATCCGTGCCGCAGCTTTTCGTCTGTTGGATATGATCGAGCGCTCGCTGGAGCTGTCGGAGGACGAGGTGGGTGCGCCCACTCGTTGCGCTCCCTTTTCGCTGGCTGATATGGTCGACAGCGCGTCGTATCAGGTGGGGCCGAAGTACGACGGCAAGCGTCAGACGCTGAGTATTTCCTGTAAGGTTGCCCACGATTATGCGGTGGGGGATTGCCCTAGCCTGGTGAAGGTGCTTCGGGCCCTGCTGGAGAATGCTTCCACGTTCTCGCCGGATGGTTCGCCTGTTTCGTTGTCGATAATCGAGGGAGAGTCGTCCCGACCGGGCTTCGGGTTGTTCCGCATTGCCGTGAAGGATCAGGGCATCGGCATTGCGCCTGATCAGGTGGGGCGGATTTTCGAGCCTTTCGCCCGCGTGGCTGACAGCCGCCTTCATGACGACATTCCCCATGCGGGATTGGGGCTTGCTGTGGCGAAGAGCCTGGTACATGCCATGGGCGGAGACCTTTCGGTGGAGAGCAGCCCGGGGCGCGGCTCGACGTTTCGCGTGACGCTGGAGCTCCCGCTGGCCGAGGCCGTTGCTTGCTCGTCCCTTCGGGATCGACGCATTATGGTGGTCGAGGACAACGCGCTCAACGCCGAGATTATCTGCGAGTTTCTGGAAGAGGAGGGCGCCCAGGTGACGGTCGTCCAGGACGGAAGCCAGGCGGTCGAGGAGTTCCTGAACCATGAGGCCGGCTATTTCGACGGCATCACCATGGACATACATATGCCGGTTATGGATGGCTACGAGGCGACGAAGCGGATCCGCTCCGCCGGCGACCATGGTGGCGAAAAGGTGCGCATCGTTGCTGTGACCTCGGACAATACTGAATCCGACATTCTGCGCATCGCGGAATGCGGCATGGACGCCCACGTGTCCAAGCCCATCGATTTCCGAGCGCTCTGCACCGCGCTCGGCTCGTAGAGCGATTCGCCGCGCGCCGCCTGTCGCCGCTGCCGCTCGCCGCTCGCCTCCTGCCGCTACCGGGGCTTACGCCGCTTACGTGTGCTGGTGTGGCAAAAAAATTACAGAGCCCACGGCTGCGGAGAAGATGCGCTACACTTTACCGCGACGCTCATCTTTTAGGGCTGACGATCGAGCTCTTAGTGGTGGGCGGCATGCGTTGTCCAAGCGTTCTATCTGGAAAAACAGAGGGAAAGGGTGCCTGTGGCAATCGAGTGGGCGACCTTCGTTTCCGGCCTCATGTCAAGCCCCGAGCTTGTGGTGGTAACGATTCTGAACATCGGCGTTATCATCGTCAACGGCGCTACCGACGCGCCTAACGCCATCGCCACGGTGGTGTCTACGCGGGCAATGCGACCGCGCGCGGCAATCATCATGGCGGCTATCTGCAACTTCGTCGGACTGTTCGTGGTGTCCCTGTTCACTGCCGCCGTAGCGGCAACCATCTTCAACATGGTGGACTTCGGCGGCAACTCCGAGCAGGCCCTCACCGCGCTCATGGCGGCTATGGTCTCCATCATTGTGTGGGGCGTGGTGGCCTGGTACTTCGGCATCCCCACCAGCCAGAGCCATTCGCTCATCGCGGGGCTTACCGGCGCCGCCATCGCCTTGCAGGGCAGCTTCGACGCCATCAACTGGTCCGAATGGGTGAAGGTCATCTACGGCATCTTGTTGTCCACGCTGCTTGGGTTCTTTCTGGGGTGGGTCAACTCCAAGGCGATCGGTCGCATCTTCCGCAATGCCGACCGCAACAAGACGGCCGGCAGCTTCCGCAAGGCGGAGATTGCGGCGGGCGCGGGCGTGGCCTTCATGCACGGCGCCCAGGACGGCCAGAAGTTCATGAGCATCTTCGTGCTGGCCGTCGTGCTGTCCATGGGGCTTGGCCAGGAGGCCCAGTCCGAACTGCCCGTATGGCTAATGCTGCTGTGCGCCGCGAACATGGGCGTGGGCACGGCGGTGGGCGGCGAGCGCATCATCAAGTCCGTGGGCATGGACATGGTGAAGATGGAGCCCTATCAAGGATTCGCCGCCAGCTTTGCTACCTTTTTCTGCCTGATGCTGTCCACCTTCGCCGGTTTGCCGGTGTCCACCACCCACACCAACACCACGGCCATCATGGGCGTCGGGGCGGCGCGGCGCAAGAGCGCGGTGAAGTGGGGCATCGCCGTGGACATGGTGAAGACGTGGATTCTCACATTCCCGGGCTGCGGCTTGCTGGGCTTTGCGTTCGCCCACCTGTTCCTGATGATTCTGTAGGCCGGGCGGAACGCCCGCAAGCGAATCCCTGTATAATTGTCGGATGATTTCGGTTGGTTAGGAGAGCGTGATCATGGGAAAGAAAGACCGGTTCGACTACTTCGCCGCTTTTGAGCGCCAGGTGAAGGTGGCCGCCGCCGAAGCGGACATCCTCATCGAAGCCATCGAGGGCTTTTCCGCCGCAGCCGACCTGGTAAGCGTCATGGAACGCGCCCACGAGATGGAGCACGAAGGCGACGAGATCGCCCACTCCATCTACAAGGTGGTGGGCACCGACTTCATCACGCCCATCGAACGCGAGGACATCATCGACCTGGTGCAGTCGCTCGACTCCATCACCGACGGCATTGAAAGCGTTATCCAGCGCTTTTACATGTACGACGTGCACTTCATGCACGACGAGGCCCTGGAGTTCGCTACCTATATCAAGAAGAGCTGCACTGCGCTGGGCTACGCCATGGAGGACTTCCGCAACTTCAAGAAGTCGAAGACGTTCAAGCAGCGCATCATCGACGTGAACACCTACGAAGAACACGCCGACACGTTGTATCTGAAGGTCATTCGCGACCTGTACACCGTGGACCGCGAGAACCCCATGCGCGTGCTGGTGTGGTCTCAGATATTCGAGCGCATGGAGAAGTGCTGCGACGCCTGCGAGCACGCCGCCGACATTATGAACGGTATCTTGATCAAGAACGTATAGCGGACGGGGCTGCTCAAGGTTGCCGCTTGCCTGGGGGAGGGGAAGAGACGGCTTATGGCTGGAACCACAACAAAGGACAGGTTGCTGCAGATGCTCGAAGAGCAGCAAGGGTCTTTTGTTTCTGGCGAACTGTTGGCCAATCAGCTGTCCATCAGCCGTAACGCGGTATGGAAGGCCGCCCAGGCGCTGCGCAACCAGGGTTACGATATCCGCGCCGTCACCAACCGTGGCTACCAGCTGGTGCGCAGCGGGTCGACGGTTTCAGCCGAAGACGTGGCGCGTCGGCTGCCGCGGAACCTGCCGCTAGATGTGCTTGTGATTCCGCGGGTCAAATCCACTAACTCCGAGGCCCATCGGCTGGCCCAGGGCGGCGCGGCGGAGGGCACGGTGGTCATTGCCGGCGAGCAGACGGCCGGGCGCGGGCGCCACGGGCGCTCGTTCTTCTCGCCTTCGGGCACGGGCCTGTACTTAAGTGTGGTGTTGCGGCCGGCCCTTGAGGCTGATCAGGCCCAAGCGCTTACCACCATGGGCGCGGTCGCGTGCGCGGCGGCCATCGAGGAGCTGACCGGCCGGGAGGCTTCGATCAAGTGGGTCAACGACGTGTTCTGCGACGGCCGCAAGGTGGGCGGCATCCTCACCGAGGCCTCCATGGACATCGAATCGGGCCGGTTCGACTACGTGGTGCTGGGCGTAGGCGTGAACGTTTGCAGGCCGCGGGACGGCTTTCCTGCCGAGCTGGAAGCTGTCGCCGGGTTCGTGAGCGGCGAGGACATCCGTGCGGAGCTGGCCGCCGCGTTTCTGAGGACCTTCTGGAAGCTGTACCGCCAGCTGCCGGCTTGTGCCCACTATCAGGAGTATCGGAAGCGATGCTTCGTGCTGGGCCAGTCGGTGGTGGTGTCACGCGAAGGTCGGCGCATCCGTGGGCGCGCAATTGACATCACGCCGGCGTTCGAGCTGGTGGTGGGCCTGCCAGACGGCGCTCAGGTGGCCTACCGCTACGGCGAGGTGGTGTAGCGGCCGTACGGGCCTGCGGTGCCCGGTCAGCCGTCGTTTCGCGGGATGCGGGCCGACGATGCGGGGCCGTAGCCGGTGCTGGTGATGCGGCGGGGCGGGGCCTGTGCTACACTGAAGGTCTTTTCCTGCCGAATCGCCGAAGGAGCGCTCCCATGCAGATCACCCCTGCCGAAATCGCCGAGACCCTGGCCATGGTGGGCCAGCAGCATCTGGACATCCGCACCATCACGCTGGGCCTCTCGTTGCGTTCCTGCACCGACGCCGACATTAACGTCATGGCGCGCAAGGTATACGACCGCATGACCCGCGCCGCCGAGCACCTGGTGCCCACGGCCGAGCAGCTGGAGCGCGAGTTCGGTATTCCCATCGTGAACAAGCGCATCTCCGTAACGCCCGTGGCCGAGATCTGCGCTGCTACCAGCGCCGTTGACTTCACGCCCATCGCGGCGGCCATGGACCGTGCGGGCAAGGAGGTGGGCGTCGACTTCGTGGGCGGCTTCTCCGCGCTGGTGCACAAGGGCGCTTCTTCGGCTGACCTGCGGCTGATGGAATCCATCCCCCATGCGCTGTCGGTGACGGACAACGTGTGCTCGTCGGTGAACGTGGGCTCCACCCGCGCCGGCGTCAACATGGACGCGGTGCTGAAGATGGCCGGTATCGTGAAGGCCACGGCCGAAGCCACCGCCGACCGTCAGTGCATCGGCGCCGGCAAGCTGGTGGTGTTCTGCAACGCCGTGGAGGACAACCCGTTCATGGCTGGCGCCTTCCACGGGGCCGGCGAGGCCGACGAGGTGGTGAACGTGGGCGTGTCGGGCCCGGGCGTGGTGCGCGCGGTGCTGGCGGACCTGCCTGCGGACGCCGACCTGACCACGGTTGCCGAGGCGATCAAGGCCACGGCGTTCAAGATTACCCGCGCCGGCGAGCTCATGGCGCGCGAGGCCAGTCGCCGCCTGGGGGTGGCCCAGGGCATTCTGGACCTTTCGCTGGCGCCCACCCCGGCCGAGCACGATTCCGTGGCCGAGATCCTGGAGTGCATCGGTGTTGGGCAGTGCGGCGGCCCGGGCACCACGGCGGCCTTGGCCATGCTCAACGACGCGGTGAAGAAGGGCGGCGTCATGGCGTCCTCTTCCGTGGGCGGGCTTTCCGGCGCGTTCATCCCCGTGTCCGAGGACGCCGGCATGATCCGCGCGGCCGAGGACGGTGCGCTTTCCATCGAGAAGCTTGAGGCCATGACCTGCGTGTGCTCCGTGGGGCTTGACATGATCGCCATCCCGGGCGACACCACGGTGGAGACCATCTGCGGCATCATCGCCGACGAGTGCGCCATCGGCATGATCAACAACAAGACCACCGCCGTGCGCGTCATCCCCGCTATCGGCAAGACCGTGGGCGACCGCCTGGACTTCGGCGGCCTTCTGGGATACGCCCCGGTCATGCCCGTGAACGCCTATGCTGGCACCACCTTCGCCCACCGAGGCGGCCGCATCCCCGCGCCGCTGAACTCGTTGAAGAACTAGGGCGCCGCTACTGGCTTTGGCGCCCTTGCCGCCTCTATCCGTGGTGCGTTTACAGGTTTAGCGCTGTGCGCCTATTCGGGCGCCCCTTTTCCGTTATCATGGGACTGTTTATGCAAACCCAGCCGTTGAGAGGACGGTCCCATGGCAGAGGATGCAGAGGGCTATAGGTACAAGCGCGTGCTGCTGAAGCTTTCCGGCGAGGCGCTGGCCGGCGATTTGGGCTACGGAATCGACCCGAAAGTGGTGGATGACCTGGCCGAGCAGATTGCCGAAATCGTCAAGGACGGCGTGCAGATGGCCGTTGTGGTGGGCGGCGGCAACATCTTCCGCGGCTTGGCCGGTTCTGCCGAGGGCATGGATCGCGCCCAGGCCGACTACATCGGCATGCTGGCCACCGTCATGAACGCTCTGGCGCTTCAAGACTCCTTCGAGCGCCACGGCATCTTCTCCCGCGTGCAGAGCGCCATCAACATGCAGGAGGTGTCCGAGCCCTACATCCGCCGTCGCGCCATCCGCCACATGGAGAAGGGTCGCGTGGTCATCCTGGCCGCCGGCACGGGCAACCCCTACTTCACCACCGACACCACCGCCGCTCTGCGCGCCTGCGAGCTGGACGTGGACGTGCTCATGAAGGCTACCAAGGTGGACGGCGTCTACGACAGCGACCCGAAGACCAACCCCGACGCCCAGCGTTTCGACCGCGTGTCCTACATGGACGTGCTTGCCAAGGGCCTGCACGTGATGGACTCCACGGCCACGTCGCTGTGCATGGACAACGGCGTGCCCATGATCGTGTTCGACCTGACCGTTCCTGGCAACATCGCCCGGGCCCTGCGCGGCGAGGACGTGGGCACGGTCATCGACTAGCTGGCTTTGCCCTGCCGAAGGGGCTTGCGGCGTCGGCGGCGGATGTCCGTGGAAGACGGGCGCTCCGGTTCGCAGCGGCCTTTCGGGCGGGGAACTGTTTGGAAACCAGGCGCTTCGGCGCTGACAAGGGAAAGAAGGCTCAACTATGATCGAAGATGTGATGCTGACCGCCGAGGAGCGCATGGACAAGGCCCTGAGCTCGCTGCACGAGGCGTTCGCGAAGGTGCGCACCGGCCGTGCGAACGCGATGATCTTGGATCGCATCAAGGTGGACTACTACGGCGTGCCCACCCCGGTGAACCAGATGGCGGGTGTGAAGACTCCCGACGCGCATCTGCTGGTCATCGAGCCGTGGGACAAGGGCACCCTGGGCGCCATCGAGCACGCCATCCTGCAGTCCGACCTGGGGGTGACCCCCTCCAACGACGGAAGCTGCATTCGCCTGCCGTTTCCGTCGCTGACCGAGGAGCGCCGCCGCGAGCTGGTGAAGCAGTGCAAGACCTACGCCGAAGAGGCCCGCGTGGCCGTGCGCAACGCCCGCCGCGACGCCAACGCCGCCATCGAGAAGAGCGTGAAGAACGACAACCTTCCCGAGGACGAGCAGCGCCGCGCTGAGGCCGAGGTGCAGAAGATGACCGACAAGTACATCGCGTCGGTGGACGAGGCGTTCAAGAAGAAGGAAGCCGAGGTCATGGAGATCTAGGCTGCGCTGCTCTGCCGAACGGCGCAGCGGGCTGCTGCTGCGAAGACGCCGGGCACCTCACCTGGTCTTTCAATTCCTTCCGTCGCGTATCCAAGTACGCTCGGTCGGATTGCAAGCCAATCTGAGGCGCCGGGCGCCTTCTCGCTAGCTTTGTTGCCTAATGCTTTTAGGCGGTTCCTGCGGCGCTTCGGATCGTTGTACGGAAGTGCGGGAGGGTGGTTCTAGGTGAACAGAGAGCTGGATTACATATTCCCGAATCCGCCCGAAGGATTGGATCCGGCGCGGCTTGATGTCGAGCGCATCCCCCAGTCCATCGCCGTCATCATGGACGGCAACGGTCGCTGGGCCAAGAAACGGGCGCTCAATCGGCTGCGTGGCCACAAAGCGGGCATCGAGGCCGTGCGCGAGACTATCCGATGCGCCTCCGACCTAGGAGTTCGCTACCTCACCATTTACTCGTTCTCCACGGAGAACTGGAAGCGCCCCGAAGACGAGGTGGTGGGGCTCATGGACCTGTTCGCCAAGACCATGCTGGCCGAGGTGGACGGACTGCACGAGGAGAATGTGCGCGTCACCACCATCGGCGACCTGTCCATTCTACCGGCGGAGACCCGGGACGCCTTCGAGGAGGCCTGGGCGAAGACGCGCAACAACACCGGCATGACGCTGGTGGTGGCCGTGAACTACGGTGCCCGGCAGGAGATCATGCAGGCGGTGCAGGGGTGCGTGGCCCATGCGGTTCTGGAAGAGGCCGAAGGGCGCGACCCGTTCGAGACGCTTTCCGAGGAGCTGTTCGAGCGGGGGCTCTACACCGCGGGCATGCCCGACCCCGACCTGCTCATCCGCACGTCGGGCGAGATGCGCATCTCGAACTTCCTGCTGTGGCAGATCGCCTATTCCGAGTTCGTGTGCTCGCCGGTGCTCTGGCCCGACTTCGACCGCTACGAGTTTCTGCGCTGCCTGTTGGAGTACCAGGGGCGCGACCGTCGCTTCGGGGGAGTGGTGACGTCGTGAGCGCAAAGGACGAGTGCACAGAGCCGCGTCTGGCATCGGGCGCGGGGCCGGCAGGCGACCTGTCGGCCGACGTTCACTCCCAGGCTGGTTTCAAGGAGGACGCAACCGAAGAGTTCAAGGCCACCATCGAGGATGATGCGTGTGCCGACCTCTGGCGCGGGCGCACCGACCCCACTCGCCGCGAGCGCATCAAGGACTACGCGCTGGACAAAACCCCCAAGAAGCTGCGCAATCCTTCGGCGCTGCAAGTACGCTTCCGCACCGGTTTCATCTATGTGACTGTTTCTGTATTATGCCTGGTCATCAGCGGATGGACTACCTTGGCGTTGTTGGCGGCCACGGCGGGTATCTGCGCTGGCGAGTTCTACTACATGCTGCGGTCGGACGCGAAGCTGCCCAACGAGATGCTGGGCATCATAGGCGCTGTGCTCTACCCAGTGTGCGTGTTTTTCTTCGGCGTGGTGGGCGTGGTGTACGCCTGCCTGGCCACGTTGATTGCGCTTTTGGTGTGGTACGTGTTCTGGCAGCGGGCACGCGTGCCCGACGTGGGCGTGAGCTTCTTCGGCGCCGCCTATTGCGGGTTGCTGCTGTGCGGCGTGCTGGTGATCCGCGGGTCGCTGGCCTCGCCCTGGGGCGGCGTGCTGGTGCTGCTGCTGTTCCTGAGCGTGTGGGCCAATGATTCCTTCGCGTACCTGGTGGGCAGCAAGTTCGGCAAGCACAAGCTGGCGCCTCGCACATCGCCGAAGAAGAGCTGGGAGGGATTCTTCGCGGGGCTGGTGGGCTCGGCGGTGTTCTGGGCGCTCATGTCCTTCGTGCCCGGGGTGACCATGCCCATCCCCCTGGCCGTGGTGTTCGGGGTGATCAGCGGCATCATGGGCGTGCTGGGCGATCTGGCGGAAAGTCGCATCAAGCGCAACTCGGGCGTGAAGGATTCCGGCACGCTGATGCCCGGTCACGGAGGTCTGCTCGATCGGTGCGACTCGCTGTTCTTGGTGTCGGCAACCGCAGCCGTGCTGCTGATTTCCGGCGGCTGCATTCCGTTCGCCGCATAGCGCGACGTTGCGGGGCTGTGGCGGCGGTGAGATGCGTTGGCGCCCGGGGGCGCTGCCGCGGCCGCTGGTGGCATGCGGGTGGACGCCGGTGAACGCGGGTGGACGCCGGTGACTGCGCTTTCTGCGGCGGAAGACGGTTGCGGGGCCGACGAGGCGTGTTGACATCCGGGAGCGCTGGTGGTTGCGGGCTCGCCGCGGCTTTCTGCGGCGGGCAGTGATTGCGGCCCCCTGTCGACTTTGGGATGTAACCGATGACGTTTATGGCAAAAAAGACTGTAACCGACGACGGTTATGTACGATTTCGTGTAACGAAAGACGTTTATGGCAGATTTCGATTGCCATAAACGTCATCGGTTGCAACGGAGGCGGTGGGAATCGCTTCCTGCGTGATGTATGTTGCGTTGTTTTGCGTGGAAAGCGGCGTCGCGTTGCAGAAGCGCGCGGAAGCGTGCGGACGAGTTTCGTGGTTGAGGCAGGCGCTTTCGGGCGGGCGAGCGTTGATGGAAGGTGGGTCATGAGGCGAATCGTGGTGCTGGGGTCGACGGGCTCCATTGGAACGCAGACGCTAGATGTGGTGCGCAGGCATCCGGACAAGCTGCAGGTGGTGGGGCTGGCGGCCGGCGGCGGTCGTCTTGACCTGCTGGCCGAGCAGGTGCGCGAGTTCGGCGTGGCGCAAGTGGCCGTGGGAAGCGAGGGCGCGGCCGAAACGCCGGCGGTGGCGAAACTGGTCGAGGCGGTGGAGTCGGTGCGGCCCCGAGAGCGGTTCGCCAGTCTGGCCGAGGCGTTCCAGTCCCGCGGCGGCAAGAGGGTAGGATTCGGGCCCGACGCCGTGGTTGACCTGGTACAGCTTCCCGATGTGGACGTGGTGGTGAACGCCCTGGTGGGTGCCGCGGGCCTGCGGGCCAGCTACGAGACGCTGCGCTGCGGCAAGGTGCTGGCGCTGGCGAACAAGGAGTCGCTGGTGGTGGGGGGCGACCTCATCATGCCGCTGGCGGCCCAGGTGGACGCGGCGCGCACGGCGGCGGGCTTGGCTCCGGCCACGGGTCCGGCTGGTGCGCTCATGCCCATCGATTCGGAGCACGGCGCCATCTACCAGTGCCTGCTGGGCGAGAACCCCCGCGAGGTCACGCGGCTGTGGGTGACGGCGTCGGGCGGGCCCTTCCGCGGGCGCACCCGCCAGCAGCTGCAATCCATCACGCCGGCCCAGGCCCTGGCCCATCCCACGTGGAACATGGGGGCGAAGATCTCCATCGACTCGTCCACCCTCATGAACAAGGGCCTGGAGGTGATAGAGGCGCATCATCTGTTCGCCATGCCCTACGATCGGATCTCGGTGGTGGTGCAGCCCCAAAGTGCCATCCATTCCATGGTGGAGTACGCCGACGGTTCGGTGAAGGCGCATCTGGGCACCACCGACATGCGCATCCCCATCCAGTTCGCGCTGTCCTATCCCGACCGCTGGGACGCCCCGGTGGAGCCGCTTGACTTCACGAAGCTGGGCAACCTGGAGTTCGCGCCCCCCGACGAGGAGACGTTCCGCTGCCTGGCGCTGGCTCGCACGGCCGGAAGCGCGGGCGGCACGTTGCCGGCGGTCATGAACGCAGCCAACGAAGTGGCCGTGGCGGCGTTCCTGGCGGAAGAGGGCAGCTACCTTGGCATTGCCGAGTGCGTGGAAGCTGCCATGGACGCCCACGTGGCAGGCGGCGGTGGCGGCTTGCAGCCGGTGGAGAGCATCGAGCAACTGCTAGAAGTAGACGCTTGGGCCCGAGAAGAGGCCAAGCGCCACGTGCGATAGGGCCACGCTCATCCAGCCGTTGCGCGCCGGCGCAGCAGCCGGGCAGGTGGGAAGACGAGCGCGGCGCGAAAACAAGCGCGAGAGACGGCCTCCCGCGAGCTTGCCCGCAGGCGCTTACACGTTGAAGGCGCGCTCCACTGCGTCGTATTGGGCCAGGCTTCGGGCTCGGGCTGGGCTGAGGTAGTCGGTGGAGTAGAAGTACACGGCGCCGTTGGTGGCTTCGATGCGTCGCACGTCGTTGGCTCGGTCCTGGTCGCAGGCGGCGCGCCAGGCGGCCTCCACCGCTTCGGCACCCATGCAAAAGGGCGGGTTCGCCAGGTTCGTGCGGGCCAGGGGGCGCGGATAGATGCGGGATTCGTCACGCACGCACTCCAGGAAGGCGGCCACAGGGTCGTCTTCGGCGGCCAGGAAGGCCCAGCGGGCGTAGGCGTCGGTCATGGCGGCCTCGTCGTAAAGATAGTAGCTGTGCGCGCCCATGAGCAGGCGGATGCCGCGGCAGTCGTCGAAGTCGTTGCAAGCGGAGTCCGGCGACTGCATCGGGGCCGGTTCGCCGTTCTGCCCCTCAACGGCTTCCAGGGGGATTGGCGCTGCGTCTGCTGTTTCGCCGGCAGCGTCCTTGCTGCCCACGGCTTTGCGATGTTTGAATCCCGAAAGCCCCACAGGCCGTCCGGGCGAGGACGAGAAGGCGGATGCGGCGTGGGGGTTTCGTCGAACCGCGCTTTCGGGGGAAGCATCCGGGCGGTCGCTTGCGTTGGCGGTGGCCTTCGCGCGCGCCTTGCAGCGGTCACCGAGGGATTCGTCCAGGTCACAGGTTTCCTTATAGGCCATCAAGCGATCGTAGACGGCCATTTCCACATCCTCCGGGTCCAGGGAGTCGGGCACCAGACCCGCGTCGGCCCAATCGCCGGGGCTGGCCAGCTTGCTTGCTCGTGATTGCGAGCGTACGAAGGCCAAGGCGCGTTCCACGGCGTCGCTCAGTGCTTGCTCGGGGGTCTGCTCGGGCGTTTCTTCATCCGCTGTCAGCGGAAAGCCTTCCGCGGATGGCAGCAGCTCGGAAATGTCCTGACCCGACTCCTGGGCCTTCAGCAGCGCCACCACGGCGTCGCGAATCTCGTCTTCCTCGCTCATAGCTTTGTCTCCTTCGGTCCTTCGTGCCGATCGCTGCTTGCACGTGCCGCCCTCGCGCGGTGCCGCAGCTGTGTCGTTCGGCTATGCGCAGGCCGCTTCCGGCTCGTCTTCCCACGAGCTCACAAGCAAATCGGTGCGGATGTCGCGCAGGGAGCAGTGCTCGCACATGAGGCACGCCACGCCGTAGGAATCGCACGGCACCGCCGCGTCGAGCTTCGGCAGGCCAGCGCCTTCGCGCACCAGGAAGTCGCCGACCAGGGCGCGAACGGCCTCCACGGCGAAGGTGAGCGTGTTGGCCTTGCCTGCAGGCACGCCGCCTACGGCTTCGCGAACCTCGTCGGTGGTGAGGGCGAGCGCCTCTGCCAGCGTGCGGCCCTCGATCATGGAGCACGTCGCACTGGCGCAGGCAGTCATGGCAAGGCAGCCGCGAGTCTTGAAGCCGGCCGCCTCGATGACGCGCGTTCCCGAATTCACGCGCGCGAACAGCCGGAAGGCCACCTCGCCGCGCTTTGATTTCCCTACCATGGACTGCACGTTGCATCCTTCGGGGCGACCGCCGTTGCGGTAGTCGGCCACGATGGCCAGCAGCTTCTCGGAATATCCCGCCACGCCGTCGTCCACTTCGGTCTGGTACACGTCGGCCGTGCGCAGTAGCACGCGCTGCGGCGGCTCGTGGTAGATGTCCCTGCCTTCTCCCATGATCGACCACCCTTTCGGACCAGGACGCCAGCCTTCGTGCGCCCGCCTGCTCTTTTCTCGTTGCCCGTACGCTATCATGACCCATCTTGTCCGATTACCCTGTTTCAGGCGACCTTGGGAAACGATTCCGTAACCAAGGCGGAAGACAATGGAGGGGTATTTTCGCGCGGGGGCATAAAAAGGGCTATCATGGATGCCGGAGCGCGGGCGAGTCGGTGCCGAAAAGGTTGGCGTGCGGCTCGAGAGGTGGCCGCCGCAGTGCGCGGGGTGAGGAGAAGGAGGAGCCTCATGCATGCTGTTGCCAGCGGAATCATGAGCCGCCTGCGGGTGTTCTGGCCGATGCTTGCAGGCATCATATGTGCCAGGACCGCGCTGATTGTCGCCTGTTACGGCAGCTACTCGTCTACCGACAACGGAGTGTTCACCGACGGTGCCATGCTGGTGGTGTGCGGGTTGTTCCTAGCAGCGCTGCTGGTGCTCTGGCGCACGAAGCGCACGCTTCCTGATAACGTGGTTCAAGTGGGATTCGCCGTGAGTGTGGCTGTGGCCGCCGGCTGCTCCATCGCCTTGTCGCTTGTCGACAGCACGGACGAGGCCGTGATGGGTGAGGAGTTCGCGCTCAGCGTTGTTTCCACGCTGGCGCTGTCTCTGTGCATGTTCTACTGGCTTCGCAGCCTGCGCGGTGCCGACGAGGTGACGGCGGCGCTGTTCGTGTTCTGCGCCTTCGCTGTGAGCGTTGCGGTGGTGTACGCGCTTTCCTTCGCGCCCACCCGGGCTCAGAACATTGTGGGGGCTGTGCTCATTGTGGCCCAGCTGGTGCTGGTAGGGCCTGCTGCTGCGCGCCGCGGCGAACTTGCGGGGCGGGCTCACAGGCGGGCGCGTACGTTCTTCACCTTCGCCCGGAGCCATATGCAGGACATGCGCTTTTTGGTGGCGTGCACGGTAGGCATGGGTGCGCTGAGCTTCGTGGACGGGTTCTTGCGCGGATACCCTGACGGGCTGCCCATCGCATTCACCCCACCGACGCGCGCCGCCTACACTCTGGGGGCCATTGCGGTGTGCGCGGCGCTGATGGTGCTGCTGGTGCGCCGTCGCGAGCGGGTGATGACCGTGGTGGTCTTCGTGGTCATGGAGGCGCTGGCGGCGCTGTCCTTAGTGCTCTTCGGTGCGTTTCCCCTGCACTGGGAGGTGGGTGCGGCGTCGGTGAGCACGCTCAACATCGTGATCTGCGCGTACTGCTGGTATGTGATCGTGGCGTTCACCAGTTTCGGCGACCGCGATCCGTACCTGTACGCCATGGGCGGCTGGGTCGTGTGCTTCGGTATGCGCTCCGCGGCTCGGATGTTGCTCTTGTTCGTGTACCCGCTGACAGGCAACGACCTGCTCATCAACTCGCTGCTGGGAGCACTCATTCTGGTGTCCGCGCAAGTGGTCCTGGTTCAGTTTCTGTTGGCCGAGCAGCGTGAATGGGCCGACGAAGTGGACTATTGCGAAGCTCGCAATGCCGAGGCTCTGGCCCAAGCAGCCAAGGACGTGGCCGCGCGGGACGAGGAGTTGGCACAAGCTCGCCAGGACTTGATCGAAAGCATTCGCCAGGCCGCAGAGCAGCGCAGCGCCGACCAACAGCAAGCGTTGGAGGCGCTGCTCATCGCACGGGCGCAGCGCTGCGTAAAGTGCACCGAGGGCTGCTCGCCCCAGGTTGCACGCGGCGGTGCATCGGAAGCGGGCGTCGTGCTAGACGGCACTGCATCGGCAGACGGACGAATCGCCATCTCTGGCAGCGGCAACGAGATTGGCGAATTCGGTCGGCGCGACGAGGTCGGTCGAGTCGGCATCGATTCCGGCATCGGTCGCCGCGACCGCGATAGCGGCCGCGCGGGCGGCATTGTATCGGTGCTCAGCGACTCGATGCGCTGCAGCGTGCGTCAGATGGGCGAGCAGTTCCTGTTGTCCGATCGCGAGATCGACGTACTCACGCTCTACGCGCTCGGCCACACCCAGAAGAAAGTGGCCGACGAGCTGTACATAACGCCCGCCACGGCCCACACCCACATCAAGCGTATCTACGCGAAGTGCGGCATGCACTCCCGTCAGGAAATCCTGGAGTACCTGGAGTCCTATGCCTAAGTAGCAGGCGTTCAGTGCTGCAGTTGCTCTTGCCTAAGGTGGCGGATAAGTTTTGCGCTTTCGGTTGACCCTGAGGCTGCCTCAGGGTCTACACTGGGGTTTGGGTGCACGGCGGCAGCGTGCGTTCTCGGGAAACACCAAACGGGCTACGGGGTCGAAGGGCGAGCGATGGTTGCGAAGAAACGACCGGCGAAGACGATTATCCGCCGCGATAGGCTGCTAACGGTCGGTGAGGTGGAAAAGCTCACCGGCGTTACGCGCGCCATGTTGCGCGACTATGACGAGAAAGGGCTGTTGTGTCCGCGACGAAGCGGGGAGGATGCGGCGAACAATCGCAAGCTCTACTCGCTCGAGGATATAGAGCGCCTGAAAAGGATCGTTGCGCTGCGGGCTTACGAGTTCTCGTTGCGAGAGATACGGGATCTGCTGGACAAGGAAGAAGCCGACTTCTTTGCGGCTCTGAATCGGAAACTTGTCGACTTGCGTCGGCGTGAGCAGCATCTTCGCAGCTTGGTCCTGTTCGCGAAATACGTGCGCATCGTTGGCGGGGAGCTTTTCGAGGGCTTGGTGACCGGCCCGGAAGCCTTGGACCTGTATGCCGACAAGGCCAGGACCACCGCGCTGTACACCCAAACCATTAATCGCATACGACGGTATGGGAAGGAGGAGAAAGCGCATCTTTTCGCCGAGCTTAGCCGCATCGTTGAAGCCATGGTGCTTCCCGAAGGCAGCACGGACTTCGATGCTCTTGAAGGCCCAATCGAGCGGTTCGTTATGTGGTGGGATACCTATGTCGAGCCCGTTGAAGATGCTGGTTACCTGGGATTTTGGGCTGTACTGGAAGATGACACTGTACTCGTGTCGGAAATACAGCGCGTGGGCGGTGAATTCGCTTCCGGTAGTCTGCAAATGTACCTGTTCTTCTACTGGATGAAGCGTTTCGCGATCGAGGAGCGTGAGCTCGTCGAAACCGTCGCTGCCTATGCCGAAACGGATGTGATAGCGGCGCTAGCGCAAGCGGACAAGCTGGTGAGGCGTGTAGCTCGCAGGATGGGCGTCCACCTTCCAGATGACGTAAATGCGGCCCCTTGGAAGCGGGATGACGCCTACGAGCTTGCCTATTCGGTGCTCGGCTACGTGAAAGGTATTTTGGAGGACGAAGAAATGACCCTCTATTTGGACAAAGCGGGTGCCGTGAAGCTGAGAGGTTGCGATGTGGCGCGGGCCAGAGAGGTGGTCAACCTAAGGCTTGGTGAGGATAAGCCGGCCTGCGAGAGATGCTATGTCGGGGAAATAACGGAAGAGCTCGACTATATGCACAAGGATTCCAGCCCGTTTCGATGACGGATTAGAAGCCGATAAGGCTGCGAACCTTCACGTCCAAGGCATCCGCGATACGCGAGAGGTCGTCGATTCCCACGCCAACGCGGCCGGTTTCGATACGCCAGATGTGCGACTTGCTGCTGCCCACCATGAGCGCGAGCCGGTCTTGGGAAAGCCCCTGGCTCTCCCGACGAGCGCGGATGGCGGATCCGAGGGCTTTTCTTTTCTGCTCCATATCCATGCTGGAATCCTATGTGCTATCATTCTTGAAATGACTTCAAATATGAAGTCATTTCAAGAAACGAGGGGTTGGGGAGCGAAGAATTGGGCTTATTTCCGCAGTGAAGCACGACGGGCCATCCGACGTCTTTACATGGAGGTTTCCCTGCGGTGCGGTAAATAAAGTGGAGACTGGGTCGGTGGCCAACTGCTCTCATTGCAGTCGACTATCGAGCCTGTATTGAAACCAATAAAGAAAAGGAGAAGATTGCTATGAACCTGTTGACTATTCGCTTTGCCAAAAAGGGCTTGCTGGTATTGGCGGTTCTCTGCTTGTGCGTCGGAATGCTCATGTCGGGGTGTTCCTCGGCGAAGGAGAAATCGACCGCTTCGACCAAGGACGTTGAGGCCGTTGCCGTAGAAAAGGTCGCTGGTAGCGACGAAAAGGAGAAGGCGGACAAGGATGAGCTCGCTTCGGATACTTCTTCGGAAGCGCCATCCGAAGAAGCGCCTGGAGCCAATCCAGAATCCGAGGTCGCGTCCGAGCCCGAAGCAGAGGCGGGTCCCCAAGAGGAAATGGTTGACGGGATGAGGGCTAGTTTCAAGGAAGCCATGGATGGCTACGAGGCGTTCTTCGATGAGTACGTGCAGTTCATGACGGAATACTCCAACTCGGATGACACCACCGCAATGCTCACCGATTATCTTAGCTTTATGGAGCGGTACAACGAGGCCATGGAGAAGATGAGCGCCATGGGCGAAGAGGAAATGAACGACGCCGAGATGCTTTACTACATCGACGTTCAGACACGCGTAAACAACAAACTGCTGGGGGCTGCTGCGGATATGTAGGGCTCTGGCCGCGAGGGCAACGCAAACAGCCCGCGCTGTCGCAAGCGACGGCGCGGGCTGTTTGAAGGAGGGGGCTTAAGGGGCTACGCGTCGGGTAGCAGGCCCAGGGCGGCCAGGTCTTCCTTCACGTCAGGCATGTCGTAGTAGTCCAGGCACTCGGCCGTGGGGCAGCCCAGTTCGGGATCCCAGCCGAAGCACTCGTAGACCATAGTGAGCCCGGTCTGGATGTCGTCCTTGTCCATCTTGTCGGTGCCTTCGGTGAACACGGGGATGTCGGGGTCCTTGGTGAAGGGCCACTCGGTGTACACGTCGTGGATGTTGCGGAAGTCGTTGGTGCCCATGGCGCCAGCCTCGTCGGTCATGCCGCGGGCGGTGTTGGCGCGCTGTAGGGTCATGATCTTCGCGCCGGCCTTGTACAGCTCCTCGGTGGTGTACTCCTGGCCGGTCACGGCGGCCATGAACTTCGCCTCCAGGTCCAAGTCGCCGCGGTAGTCGCGCTCCTTGGTGGGGCTCATGGTCATGGGCCACACCCAGTTGCACAGCGTCAGCGAGTCATGCAGCACGTCGGTGACCACCGACCACCACACGAAGTTCGCCTTGTATTCGTTCATGGGGGTGTAGTCCTTGTTCGGGTCGATGGCGTCCCCGCTGCCGAACACCTCGGCGCCTATGGCCTTCTTCAGCTCGATGGGCAGGCCGCAGCCCTGCAGGTTCACGGCGGAATGGATCATGTCGTCGCGGTTGAACAGAGTGTTGTACAGCATGCCCACCTGGCCGAAGCACTCCTGCGAGTGGTGTACCGGCCAGCCGCGGGGGCTGATCATGCACGAGGCGACGGTGTCGTTCCATTCCATGTCGTCCCATCGCTCGGTCCACACGTAGGTGCCATGGCCCACGTAGGCCAGTTCGGAGTCGTTCTGGGCGATCATGGTCAGCAGCTTCGGCATGCCGGAGGGGTCGTTGTTGATGAACATGTCCCAGTCGATGGCCGCGTACTCCTCGGGCGGCAGCACGCGCTCGAAGACGCCGGTAGCGTAGCAGTGGGCGATGTCGCGGTAGAGCTGGGCGTAGTTGCACCACAGTCCCAGGTCGTCCACGGTTGAGCCTATGACCTGGTTCCAAACGAGCGACTCCTCGGTCTCGTCCTTCACGGTGGTGTTGTCGCCCAGGATGCCGATCATGTACTTGTAGGGGAAGTTCGGCACGCAGGTGTTGCCGGTGGTCTCATAGCCGCCGTTGGCAGCCGAGGCGCCCACGCGCATGTCGGAGTAGCAGTGGATGGGGCAGCCGTGGCAGCCGTTCATCTTGATGGTGTACTGCTCGGCGGCCGGCCCGTCGTCCTTGGTGGACTTCATGCAGCGGTAGCCAACGGTGTTGATCTCGCCGGGCTTGGGCTCGCCGGTGTTGATGGGGCCGCCTTCTGCCAGCGCCCAGTACAGGCCGTCGCGGGCGGTCCAGCGCGAGCCCTTGTCGTAGTACTCGGCCCATTCCTGCTGGGTGGAGGGCACCACGTGGTTGTTGTTCGACCCCACGATCTCGCGCAGCATGTAGTCGGACAGGTCGGCCACGGCCTGCGGGTCGGCCACGTAGATGGGATTGGTGCCGCGCACTACCAGGGCCTTTACCTTCTTCGAGCCCATGACTGCGCCCAGGCCCGCGCCAGCGGAATGGTTGCGCGAGTTGATGAGGCAGGCGTAGGGCAGCAGGTTCTCGCCGGCCGGTCCGATGGTGGCCACGCAGAAGTCGGTGCCCTCGCGGCGGGAGAGCGCCTCGGTGGTGGCGCGGGTGCCCAGACCCCACACCTTGTCGGCGGGCTTGATCTGCACGTCATCGTCGTCGATCTTCAGGTACACCGGCTCATCGGAGGCGCCTTCCAGAACGATCGCGTCGTAGCCGGCCTTCTTGATGCCGGCGCCCAGCATGCCGCCGCAGTGGGCGTCCACGATCTGGTGGTCCTTGGTGTAGGTGGAAAGCGAGCAGATGGTGGTGCGCCCGGCCAGGGGCACGCCCGAGGCGGTCAGCGGGCCTACGGCGAAGACCACCTTGTTCTCGGGGGCGAACGGGTCGGTGCCCGGCGCCACTTCGTCGTACATGATCTTGTTTGCCAGGCCCATGCCGCCCAGGTAGTCCTTGTAGGGCTCGGTGGGCTCGGTAGTGATGGTGCCGTTGGTGAGGTTGACGCGGAGGATGCGTCCGGTCCAACCGTAGGACTTCGTCGGGTCCAGTTTCGTGTCTGCCATGATGAGGCTCCAAATCTCTTCGTGTGCTCTCCGTTGCGCGGAACCGCGAGGCGATCTGGAGTAATCGTTGGCGCACAGTATAGAAGTCCAGGCGGAAGACGCTGTACCCGAAAGGAGGGGACATTTTTCCACTGAACGGCAACGGCGGGGCTACCGCGGCTCAATCGACGGAAAACCGAACCGATTCCCCCTGAAAAAGGGTACACGGAACCATCATCGATGAGTTAGATTGCAATCGTTGCGCGGTGACCGGCGATCTTGAGTTCTCTTCTCGAAATCACCTATGCGAGGGGGAGTTCACGATGACTGACACCCAAAAGAACGAATCGGCAGGTGCGCAGACGCCTGCGACGCCCGACACCAACCCGCCTGCTGCCCAGGCGGCACCCGCTCCCGAGGCTGCGGCTAACGCTGCCGCCGAAGCGGCTGCGACTGCGGCTGCCGAACCCGCGGCCGCCCATGCAACCGCAGCGGTCGCCGAGGACGCACCTACCTCCGAGGCCTCGGCCAAGAAACCTGCCTTCACCCGTCGCTCTGTCCTTGCCATGGCCGGATGCGGCGTTGCCGGCCTGGTGGTCGGCGGCGTGCTGGCTTCCTGGGGCGTGACCAGCCAGGCCATCGCCTCGGGCCGGATCGATTTGCGCACCACGCCCACCAAGATGATCGTTACCGACCGGGCCCGCTGTTCCGGTTGCCAGCGCTGCGAGATGAGCTGCACGCTGAAGAACGACGGCCTTACCCAGCAATCCATCTCCCGCGTTCACGTGTGGGAGAACTACAACTTCGGCTACGGCGTGGGAACCGGCGGCGGCATCTTCGACGACTGCCAGTTCACCGTGCAGGGCTGCCTGCAGTGCGCCGACCCCCAGTGCGCCAAGTACTGCCCGGTGCACGCCATCTACGCCGACCCGGAAACCGGCGCCCGCGTGGTGGACGACGAAACCTGCATCGGCTGCGGCATGTGCGTGGCGGCGTGCCCTTGGAACATGCCGCGCATCAACGCGCAAACGGGAACCTCTACGAAATGCATCTCCTGCGGCCGTTGCGCCGAGCAGTGCCCCAACGGCGCCATCAAGTTTATCGACTGGGAGGACATCGCCCAGAAGGTGCTCGACGGCGGCGTTGTATCCACGGCCACGCTGGTGCCCGGTGCCACCCTCGTCGAAGGCCTTTCCTAAGCGCTTCGGCGTTTGGGAGAGCACCTTCTTTCAGAGAGGATGAGAGCAATGCTAACGAAGGCAATTACCAGGCGCGGATTCGTTGCCGCCAGTGCCGCCACGGCTGCCCTTGCAGCGTCGGGCGCGACGCTTTCCGGCTGCGCATCCGGGTCTGAGGACTCGAGGGCCTATGCGGCCCAGGTGGTGAACACCCAGTGCAGCGCCTGCCCCAAGCAGTGCGGCTACGCAGCCTACGTCGTGAACGACGCCATCGACAAGGTGGTGGGCACCGGGGCGAACCCCTACGCCGCCGGCACACTGTGCGCCCGCGGCTACGGGTCGGCCACGGCTTCCTACGGCGAAGGGCGCCTGACCACGCCCCTGCATCTGAACGCCGCCGGCTTCTACGACGAGGTTTCCTGGGACGAGGCCATAGCCGGAATCGCCGAGGGGCTTGCGGGCATTGTGGCCCAGAACGGCCCCCAGGCCATCGCGGCCATTACGAACGGCACCTCCACGGCCGACTGGTACGTCACGCGACTGCTGGCGGCGCTGGGAAGTTCCAACAGCTACGTGAACGCGCTGGCTTCCAACATATCCGTGGCGTCGGGGCTGGCGCTCGCCACCGGCTATAGCGCCTACGAGCCCGACTATGCGAACGCTTCTGTGGTGGTTATCCTGGGCGCGAGCACGGTGGACGCTCCCGATCCGGGCACCGTGGCCGCCCTCGAGCAGGCTCGCGAGGCCGGCGCCCAGGTGGTCATGGTTGACAGCCGCATGAGCCAGGCCGCAAGCTTGGCTACCCGCTACATCGGCGTGAACGCCGGCACCGAGATGGCCCTTGTGCTGGCGTTGGCCCACGAGCTGCTGGGCAACGAAGCGCTGGCGACGGCGGCGGTTCAGACCATGGCCGACCTTGACGTTTGGCAGGCGGCCATAGCTTCCTGCACGCCCCAGTGGGCGTCGGAAATCACCGGCGTGCCGGCCGATACCGTCGTGGGGCTGGCCCAAGATTTGGCCCAGGCGGCTCCGGCGGCCTGCATCGACCTTTCGTGGATGGCGCTGTTCGGCGGCTCGTACGCCAACACCGGCGAGCTTGCCCGGGCCGTGGCGCTTGTGAACACGGTGCTGGGCTGCTGGAACGTCCCCGGCGGCGCGTACCTGGCGCGTCCAATCGACTGGAGCGGCAGCGCGTTTTCGCCGTTGGCTGTGGCGGCCCCCGACATCACCGCCGAGCAGGCGCCGCTGGCCGCAGGCGGTTCGGCGGCCACGCTTCTGCGCCTTGCCCACGAAGGACAGGTACAGGGGCTTGTGCTGGTGGATGCGAACGTGGTGGCGGAATACCCCGACCCGGACTACGTGACCGAGGCGCTAAAGGCTTGTGCGTTGAGCGTGGCCATCACTCCGTGGATGACCGAGACGGCGGGGAAGTGCACCTACGTGCTGCCCGAGAAACTGTGGGCTGAAAGTGCCCAGCTTCCCACGGTTGCCGGGGCGAAGGCGCCCATGCTGGTGGTGTCCGGCCAGGTCATCGAACCGGCGGTTGATGGTGCCCGGTCGGTGGCCGAGATAGCGACCGCCCTGGCATCAGCCTTGGGCGTAGGCGCTGCCTTCCCCGCGACGGTGGACGAGGCGGCCGAAGCGCTGTGCGAAGCCGTGGGCGTTGGCTATGACGGCGCCTTGCAGGTAGGAAGCTGCGCTTTGGGCGAGGCTGCTTTCGGCGGCGAGGAGCCGGCGGGCGTTGTTGCATGGCCGACTGCGTCGGGCAAGGTGGAGTGCGCAAGCGTCGCCGCCGACGCTGCGGGCGTGAGCGCGGTGCCCGTGTGGGTGGCGCCCGATGCCACCATTCCCGATGCGGACACGTTCCGGCTGACTACGGGAAACCAGGCCGTGCTGTTCGCCGAGGAGCTTACCGGGCTGGCCCCCTTGCAGGCAATCGCTGCAGAGTACGGGCTTGACGGCGTGTGGATCAATGCCGGCAAGGCCCGCGAGGCCGGCATCCAGGACGGCGATAAAGTGGTGGTGGCCAACGATCGCTACGCCGCGCCGGCGGTTGCCCACGTGACGCAGCTCATCGAGCCGCAGGCGGCCTACATGGCGTGCCATTACGGCGCGGTGGACAATGCGGGGCAAGCGGGCCTGGGCGTGTGCCAGGCGAAGTTCGCGCCCTTCGCGCTAGAGGTTGGCTACGGTGCGCCCCTTCTGCAGGAGAGCCTGGTCACGATAACGAAGGCAGGTGCATGATGACACGCTACGGAATGTTGATCGACACGACCAAGTGCATCGGCTGCTACAGCTGCCGCACGGCGTGCCAACGCCAGAACGACCTTCTGCCCGACGAGGGCTTCATCCGCTACGAGCGGCGCGAGACCGGAACCTACCCGGCGGTGAGCGTGGAGTCGGTGCCGCTGCAGTGCATGCACTGCGAGGACGCCCCGTGTGCGAGCGTCTGCCCCACGGGGGCTGCCCACATGGGCGCCGACGGCATCGTTGAAGTGGACCAGGGCCGCTGCATCGGCTGCCTGTACTGCATGTCTGCGTGCCCGTACCAGGTGCGCGTGCGCAATTCGCAGACCGGCGCCGTCGACAAGTGCCGCTTCTGCGCCGTGCAGACCCAGCAGGGCGTTACCAGCTGCACCTGCGTGGACGCCTGTCCCACCCACGCGCGCATCTTCGGCGACCTGGATGACCCGAACTCCGAGCTGTCCCAGGCCATCGTCGAGCGCGGCGCCCACCCAATCGCCGGCGACCTGACCCGCGCCAAGATCTATTACGTGAGGTGATCAAGATGACCTACGAACCTATTTGGGGCCCCATCATCGCATGGTACCTCTTCCTTGCCGGATTGGGCGGCGGCGCCTTCGTCACCTCGGTGTTCATTCGCTTCCGGCATCCGGAGTGCACGCGGCTCATCCGTACCGGGCGCATCATCGCGCCAGCCGTGGTGATCATAGGCCTGTGCCTGCTGATGTTCGACGCCCACGCCGGATTTATGCATCCGCTGCGTTTCGCCTTGCTGCTGACCAACTTCGGCTCGGTTATGACCTGGGGCGTTGTGTTTCTAGCTGCCTTCGTGGTGCTGGCGCTGGTGGCGTTGCTGCTGGATCTGCTGAAGAAGCCGGTGTGGCAGTGGCTCGACATCGCCGGCATGGTCATGGGCCTGTGCGTGGCCATCTACACCGGCTGTCTGCTGGGCGTGTGCCAGGGGTTCCCGCTGTGGAACAACGCGCTTTTGCCGGTGCTGTTCCTGGTGTCGGCGGTGTCTACCGGCATGGCGGCCGTGCTGCTGGCCGGCGTGTTCGTGGCGCCTGAGGAGTTCAACGCCGTGGTCAGCCTGAAGAAGTTCCACTTCTGGCTGCCCGTGGTCGAGATTGCCCTGGTGATGGCGCTGCTGTTCATCACAGCGTCAAACCCTTCGCCGGCGGGCTGGAACAGCGTCATGACGCTTCTGTGTGGCGACTGGGCCGTGGCCTTCTGGGTGCTGTTCATAGCGGTTGGCCTGGTGATACCCATTGCGCTTGAGTGCTGGATGCTCTGGATCGCAACGCCGGCGGTGGAGGAATCGCGCACCGGTCAGATGATCAGCGGGTTCTCCGACTTGGGCGTGCTGGTGGGCGGCTTCGTGCTGCGCCTCATGATTGTGAGCGCCGCCTTGCCCATCACCATCGTGCAACCCTGGATTTTCTAGGGCTGCGAATTCGGGTGGTTCGATGGCCCTCCTTGCTTGCGTCCTCTCCCGGAGCTGCCATCGGGAAGGGGCGCTTGCATGCCGGCGTCTCTTGCACGACTCGTTTCCGGGCATTCCCTGTCTACGATTTTTTCGGTGCCTCCGTGATCGATATGCCGGTTATGCATCGCGCAACCGGCATATCGATCGTTTTTTGTGCAAGGATTTAAGCTGGGTTTTTGCAGCAATTCGCAGCTCGCAGCGATTGGGCGAAAAACCGGTTGTGCGATGTGCAACCGGTTTTCGCCCGCTGCCCGAGCAGAGATACGGCCGCCAGAGGAGTTCGGGCTCGGCGACACGGCCCCTGTAGTCTTGGCTCCGAATCTTTTCGTGAGTCTATTGGCTAGCGCTCATCTGTGAGGTGGCAACGAGCTGGGCTTTGCGAACTCAGCTGGCGGCTTCGTCGTTGCGTGCGAGCTTGGCGGCTTCTTTCAGCATAATGATAACGCGCTCCGTGGCTTCGTCGGTGCGGTCTGCTCTGCATAGAATCCCGCAAGCGAACTGGAGCTTTGTATCGCCGATTTGATCTACCACTGCAATATCGCCGCGGTTCTCGAACGCTTTGGTTGTTCGGTCGAAATTGCAGATGTATACGTCGTTGTCCAGACGGGAGCGGGATAGCTCTGACTCATTGTTCATGATTAGCTTAAGCCGTGTGGTCAGGCTTATATCCTCGCCGATAATCTCGTGGATCATCTGGGTCCAAAAATCGAAGTAGGTAGTGTCGGTGATGATGGCCGTGATGCCGTTGAGGTCCGTGCGCTCCAAGGGTCTTCTTGTGAGGAACGGGTTGCTGATGTCGTAGGCCATGGCCATCTTCTGGAAACCCAGGGGGATGTAGAGGTACTTTTCAGCGTAGGCCTCGAAGTCGGAGGTTCGCGTCGTCAACTCGGGGACGATGGCGATGTCGACCAGCCCGGCTTCAAGGGCTTCGAGGGGCAGCATATCCTCGGGTATCTTAACGAATTGCACAGTGTCGCCCAGTTCAACTGAGCTGATGTTTTTGTATAAAAACGACGATGAGGGTATCTCGGCGATGCGAACGGGCGCCTTGTTCGCAGCATCGGCCCCCTTTGTCTTCCCCTCCTGATACAGCGAGACGATTCCTTGGGCGTACTCCAGGAAGATCTGGCCGCTCAAGGTGAGGGCGGGCGGCTGAGCTGTACGGTCGAACAGCTTGAATCCCAAGTCCTTTTCCAGGCTGGAGATGTGGGTGCTGAGGCTGGATTGCGAAAGGTGGAGGTTTTTCGCTGCGCGGTTGAAGCCCCGCGATTTGACGACGGTGACGAATTCCTGAAGCACATCGATTCTCATGAACGTCCTCGATTCAGCCAGAGCCTCCGAAGCGGCTTTCCGGGGGGAAGTATAGCATCAGCTTGGTTGCGGAAGGTCGCCTGTAGGTTGCAGTTGCTTTGTGGTTGAGGTGTTTTACCTTTTGAGGGTGGTGTTCGTACTTTTCGATAGGCTTATCGCCAAAGTTTATAGTCGGTTCGGCTCTTTGGTTCTGTCCGTTCGACGGCCGCGCCCCTACACTTGGTTTTGGGCCGAATCGGTTTTATGGCCGAAAGCGGAAGGGGGCTTGCGAGGGCAAGCATGATGAAAGGGGAAACCATGTACAGCACGCAGAAACAGGGGCGGGTTGCCATCGACCGACGCAGTCTGCTAGGTGCTTCCGCAGCGCTGGCGGTTGGGGGAATGCTCGGCCTTGCAGGCTGCTCGTCCTCGCCGAAGACGGACGAGGGTTCCGCGCCGGACGAGGGATCGGCTTCGGGCGGCGAGGTTGCATGGGACGAAGAGGCTGACGTGGTTGTTGTGGGGTCCGGCACCGGCGCGTTCTCGGCGCTTGCTGCGGCCGATGCGGGGGCTGGAAGCGTTGTGGTGCTGGAAAAGTCCGAGGCATGGGGCGGTACGTCGGCGGTATCTGGCTGCACGCTGTACATTCCAATGCTGACCGTGGGCATGGAAGAGGGGTCGGATGACAGCGTTCAGGCCGCTACGGCGTATTTGAACAAGGTGGCGGGAAACCGTGGCAACAAGGCCGGGATTGACAACTATGTGAAATATGCCAACGAGTTCGCTACTTGGCTGGGAGATCTCATGGGTTGGCAATGGACGGCTCAAGGCATGTTCCGCGATTACTACGAGCCATACGAGGGGTATCGTTTCTTCGGGCGCAACGCCAGCATCGACAGCGAGGAAAAGGTGCCCATGTGGTCCGAGCTGCAGAACAAGTGCAAGGAGCTGGGCGTGGACATCCGCCTGTCCGCTCCGGCGAAGGAGCTGGTGACGGACGCGTCCGGCGCCGTGGTGGGCGTGGTGGCCGAGATAGGGGGCAAGCCGGTGCGCATCAAGGCGAACACCTGCGTGGTGATGGCGACGGGGGGATACGACCACAACCCACAGATGATTCTTGAAAACCAGGCTGTGCCGGTTTACGTGAGTAACGCTGCCATGACGAATACCGGCGATGGTCAGATTATGGGAGCGAAGGTTGGGGCTGCCTGGGGGAATATGGATACCAACTGGGGTCTTCCTTGCTTTTACGGAGGTAGCCCGGAATACACCGGCGAGCTTGTATACGACTTTCTTACCAACGACTGGGGCTATTACCGTGGGAGTGCTGGTGCCATCGTGGTGAATCGGCAAGGCAGGCGCTTCGGCGACGAGTCTAGCGCTTACGGCGTGTTCAACCGCGCTTTTGGCCAGTACGATACCGACATCCTGGACTATACGAATATACCTGCGTTTTTTATCTGTGATGACGAGTACGTTTCCACGATGACCCTGCCAGGGCAGGCAGCTGTAGGCGACCCGCTGCCCGACTACTTCGTTCAGGCTGATACTTTGCAGGAGCTGGCCGGCAAGCTAGGAATCGATCCAGAGGGGCTGGTCGACGAAGTTGCCTCTTTCAACGAGGGGGCTGCTGTGGGGGCGGACCCGACGTTCCACCGCGGCGAGAAGGAGTGCAACGTGGTGATCTCGGCCTGGCGCACTGCCGGTCGTGATCTGCCCAATCCGGTGCTCGCGCCTTTGGCTACGCCGCCGTTCTACGGAGCTGTGTACGTACCGGGTACGTGCGGGACTAACGGCGGCCTTGTTACCGACGAGAACGCATGTGTTCTGACTGCTGCTCACGAGCCTATTCCCGGACTGCTGGCTGTGGGCAACTGCTCGGCTGGTATTTTTGGCGGCCAATACCCCGGAGCGGGGGCAACGCTGGGTGCCGGCGGAATCATGGGCTACATCGGTGTGAGGAATGCTTTGGGCGCATTGTAGCCTTTCAGCTCGCTCGCCATCGGCCATCGAGGGGTATTTATTGCGAGATTGGCTCTGAAGGCAGAATGGACGAGTGCGTCTTCAAACGTTTTCTGCCGAACGGCCCTGGCGCTGTCTGGGGCCGTTCCTCTTGGCTGAGCTTATAGGGCGACAGGCGACGCTGTTTCTATGATCGACGTGCCGGTTATGCATCGCACAATCGGCACGTCGATCATTTTTCATGCAAGGCTGTGAACTGGTATTTCACGATGTTTTTCCAACTCACAGCGATTAGGCGAAAAGCCGGTTGCGCGATGTGCTTCCTTTGGAGAAGAAAGCGGCAGAGGCGATGGCTGGTCGCTTCTGCCGCCTTTCGTGCGGGTTCTTCGCGGGATGACGTTTGGTTTACTTCTTTGCGGATTTCTTGTCCAGCATCTCGCGCACTTCCTCGCGGCCCTCGTCGTTGAGCCCCTTCTCGTCGGGGGCCAGGCGCTCCAGCAACTCCATGAGCTCGCCCATGTGCTCGCGCTCCTCGTCGCGGATGTCGGAGAGCACCTTCTTCGCGTCCTCGTTGTCGGTGGCCTGCACGTGGGCGTCGTACTCGTGGATGGCCTCCAGCTCGCCGATAATGTCCTGGCGGATGGCGTTGATCAATTCTTCGTCGGTGAGCTTGCGCGGCACTTCCATGACGAAGGGGTTGGACAGAATGGCCATGGTTTCTCCTTTCGGCGTATGAGGGGGTGGCGATTGGCCGACTGGTCTAGGTAATCAATCGGGTCAGACCGTCAGGCGTAGTATGCCGCCGCCCCGTCGTGAATCGGTACAGCCAATCTTAGAAAACGCCGAAGCTGAAAGCAGCCGCCTGCGCCATCTTGAAAAGGGTTTGTAGCCGCCCCGAAAGGTTCGCGCGGAAAAGGTACCAGCCGCTTGCTGGGGGCGTGCCAGGGTGCCAGAGGCTAAAGGTTGTGTTTCCTAACGCGGGATGCCTGTCGCCCCCAGGTATCCCGCGTTTTGCTCTCTCTCCTACAGCTCTTCGTGGGGGTAGAGCTCGAAGAAGCGGTTGAGGGGGTCGCGGCGCTGGTCCTCTATGAACAGCACGTCTACGCGTTTTTCCGCTTCGTCCACTACGTAGTAAATGCCGTAGCGCCCGGCGAAGACCATGCGCATTTGGAACGGCGGTCGCGAAGCGGGGTAGTCTGGGTCGTAGACCTGGCCGATGTAGGGGACCGTATCCAACAGCAGGAGCATCTTCTTTACGCGAGCAATATCTTTCTTCGTCGTGACGAAAGAGGCCGCCGCTTCCGCCAAGGGGCCCATCGAGACCGAGTAGGGTGCTTCGTCCCTGTCGCGTTGTGCGCTGGTGTCCTCCTTGCTCATTATTCCCACCCCATACGCTTGAGGGCCTCGTGCAGCGGCACGCCCTTGCCGGCTTTGATGTCCTCGTAGGCCTGGATGGCCTTCTCGCGCAGCTCCATCTCGTACTCGTAGACTTCCTGGCGAAGGATGGCCTGCTCCCGGTAGGCGTCCGCGTCCATGATCACCAGGTCGGGCTGGCCGTTGCGCGTGATGTAGACGGGCTTGCGGGTCTCGTGGCACAGCTGGTCCACCTCGGAGAAGCTGCGCTGCAGGTCGGAAACGGTTCTCATGAGCGGCATGGCGGGCCTCCTCGTATCGGCTGTGCTCGATTTAGGTCCTCAGTATAGCATGTTTCAGAATATTTTCTGAAACAACTCGCAAGCGATGCCCGCAGAATCGCCAGTGCCTTGCGAGAGCCAAGCTTAGGCGAACCGTTCCGGGCGCTGCTGGCGTCCTTGGGCCATGAGCCACCCCGCTCTGTGTCGCCTCACCCTCCGTCATCCGGCCCTCCGCCGCCTCGCTTTCCGAGCGCCCCCGCCGGTTCCCGAAGATGAAGCGCTGGATATCTTGGTCGGCTATGAACGGGAAGAGCGTCGCGTTCTGAGCAGCGGCTATTAATTCTTTTAGGAGCCCGTGCGATTTCTTTTGCTTCTCACGGCGTGCCGTGCGTCGCACAATGCGGCTTGTCAGAGAGACAAGGAGAAAGGGGTTGTCATGACTGATATTTCGCGCAGGAGTTTCCTCGGCGGCGCAGGGCTTGCGGGTGCGGGTCTTCTGGTGGGTGCGTTGGCGGGCTGCTCGCCCAGCCAGCCGTCGGCGGACAAGGGTGCCGGCACCACGGCCGACGCTGCCACCGCATCGGCAGGCGGTTACGCGTGGGAGCAGCCGCTCGTTCCCATCACCGACATCGTTTCCGAGGAGAGCTACGACATCGTGGTGGTCGGCGCCGGCGTGGCCGGTTGTGCCGCCGCCCAGTCCGCGGCCGAGGCGGGCGCAAGCGTGTGCCTGGTCGAGAAGTCCGACATCGTGACCGGTCACGGCCAGGATAACGCCGCTTTGGGTTCGAAGCTGCAGAAGGAGAAGGGCTACACCTACGACAAGGACGAGGCGGCACGCCTGGTGTACGATTGGGGCCAGTCCCAGGCGAACTGGTACCTGATCAAGACCTTCGTGGAGAACAGCGCGGCGGTTATGGACCACTACATCGACATGGCGCCGAAGTACGGTCTGGAAGTGGTCCTCAACGACAAGATGACCGCTCGTTCCGACTGGTACGAGCTGGAGGAGCGCTTCCGCCAGCTGCGCTACACCGCCCACAACTTCATCAACCCGAACCAGGAGGAGGCATTCCCGGAGATCAACCTGGTGAAGATGCTGCAGGAGGACGCTACCGCCAACGGCGCCGTCACCCACTTCAAAACGAAGGCCGAGCAGCTGGTGCAGGATGACTCGGGCCGCGTGGTGGGCGTCATCGTGTCCGACGGGGACGGCTACAAGAAGCTGAACGCATCGAAGGGCGTCGTCCTGGCAACGGGCGGTATCAGCTGCAACCCGGACATGATTCACTGCTGGTGCCCGCTGGTGGAGAAGGCCGACAACATCCAGTACTTCCCCCAGGGAGGTGCCAGCGGCGACGGCATCATCATGGGCATGCAGATAGGCGCCGCCCGCTCCCGTTGCTACCCGGCGCCGCTGGTGCACCCGGTGCAGCTGTCCATCATGGGCCCCGGCTTCGACACCAGCTGGCTGTTCGTGAACAACGACGGCATGCGCTTCATGTGCGAGGTGGCCTACGAGCCCACGGTCACCAACGCCCGTATGAATTCGGTCAAGGACGTGACCTGGGCCATTTGGGATTCCCATTATCCCGAGCACGTGCAGCGTCAGGAGCCGGTGAAGTCCCAGGCGTGGATGGACGGCCTGGAGGAGTCGGTGGAGGCGGCCGTGGCCAACGAGGAGTTCGTGAAGGCGGAAACCCTCGACGAGCTGGCGAAAATCATCGGCGTGCCTGCCGACAACCTGAAGGCGTCCGTAGCTCGCTACAACCGCATGTGCGATGCCGGCGTGGACACCGACTTCGGCGTGCCGGCCCGGTTCCTGAGCTCGGTGGTGGACGGTCCGTTCTACGCCTGCAAGGTGAACGCCTGGACGCTGGCCGTGCCCTACGGCCTGCATGTGGACACCGAATCCCGCGTGTGCACCGATGATGACGAGCCCATCGAGGGCCTGTACGCGGTGGGCAATGCCCAAGGCGACTTCTTCGCCAATTCCTATCCGGTGGCGGTGCCGGGCATCAGCCATGGGCGCGCTCTCGTATTCGGGCGCCTGGTGGGCCAGAACCTGGCCAAGGGCACCACGATCGACGCCTACCAGTACGGAAAGTAGGTGCTTCGCCGCGGAATCGCGGTTGTTCGGCGAGGCGGTATTGCGGCCTCATATTTCCCTCGGCCTCCTGCCGCTTGCGCGGCGGGAGGCCTCTTTGCCTGCACTGGCTGCGCGCTTCGTCATCCTTGCACTTTCGCTTCCTGCCGCTCGCGAGCCGTTCCTGCAAACGTGGTAAAGTGTGCGCAGGAGGGGAGAGCCTATGAACGAGCATCAGCTCCGCTGCTTCGTGACCGCGGCGGGCTATCTGAACTTCACCCGGGCGGGCCAGGACCTGTTCATGACGCAGGCTGCGGTAACGTACCAGGTAAACGAGCTGGAGAAGACGCTGGGAACGCTTCTGTTCTCGCGCCAGAAGGGCAAGCTCGCGCTGACGGATGCTGGCGCGGTATTCCTCGAACGCGCCCAGGAGCTGCTCTTCCAGATGGACGCTGCAAAGACGGCCGCCCATCAGGCGGCGTGCAACGAGGAGGGCAGCCTTTCTCTGGCTACGTTCGGCGACGTGGTGCTCCCTCTTCTGCCGCGCGTCCTTTCCCACTTTCGGGAGCGCATGCCGCTTGTGCACGTGTCGCTGCGCCAAAGCCTCGCCCACGAAATAGTCAGCGGCATCTACCAGGGGGACATCGACGTGGGCTTCGTGACTGGCTACGGAGGCTACGTGGAGTCCCATGATTGGCTGCGCAGCATTCCGGTGATGATGGACGACCATGTGGCGGTGATGACGTCCGATCATCCGCTGGCAAGCTGCTCGAAGGTGTCTTTTGGGGACCTCGCCGGTTTCCCGCAGGTGCTTCTGTCGGAAAAAGACCTGCTCGAGCGCGAGCCGAGCCAAGAGTACGTAAACGAGCGGCGTGTGCTTCTGCAGGACCCTCAAAGCGTCGAGGTTATGGTGAGAGCGGGCTACGGGCTGTGCGTGTGCGTGAGTCATGCGCCCATCGCCCACCGCGACGATTTGGTGACCGTTCCCATCGAGGGCTCGCCTATGCCCATATGGGCATGCTGTAAGAAGGCGCCGGCAACCCCCGCTCTCGAGGCGTTTCTGGACGTGCTGGACGAAGAGCTTTCTGCGGCCGAATAGGCCAGGTGGCAAGATAGCGGAGGGCGACCCTCGGGGTGACAGGGGGGCGTGCATCTCCGTCGCCCTGTCGCCGCACGCACCTACCAGTTGCCGAAGACGAAGCGTTGGATGTCTTGGTTCGCCATGACCAGGAAGAACATCACGAACACCGCCATGCCGGCCATGGACAGGTAGTTCAGCGCCTTGGCCGATACCGACCGGCGCGACACCTTCTGGAAGGCCTCCACCACGAAGCGGCCGCCGTCCAGCGGCGGGATGGGCAGCAGGTTCATGATGCCCAGCGACACCGAGATCATGGCGATGAACTGCAGCGCCGAGACAAGGCCGGCATCCACGGCGTCCTTGGACATGGCCGCGATGCCGATGATGCTGGCGGAGTTCTGCATGGTTTCGGCAGCCGTCGCCGGGTTGAACAGACTCGCGACCGCCTGGATGACCATGCCGATGTAGGCGAACCCGAACTGCACGGCCTGCAGCGGGTCGAGCACCACATGCTGCATGACGCCGGTGGTGGGGTTCTGCATGTCGATGCCCATGAACGAGAACAGTACGATGAACAGCACGATGGCGAACAGCAGGTTCACCGCGATGCCGGCCAGCAAAATGACGGTGCGCTTCCAGAAGGGCAGGCTGCGATACTGCTGCTTGTACTCGGAATCGAAGAGCTGCTGGGCGTCGGGCACCGGGCGGCCCTGGCCTTCGGCGTAGCCCTGCGGCGTGGGTAGCCCAGCAGATTCTGCCTTGCGGACCTGCGCCTTCGTGGGCTCCACCTCGGCGGCGCGGTAGGTGTTGTACTGGTCGGACTTGCGGGGGCCGGTGATCGATCCCCACTCAACCAGCTCCTCCAGGGCCTCGTAGGCCTCGTCGTCGCTGATGCCGCAGTCGGCGGCAACGTCCTCCATGTTCGCCGTGCCACGGGTGTAGATGCTGGCCAGCACCTCTTTGAGATGCGGGCTCATAGGGCCGGGCTCCATGCCGCACACCTTCGCGTAGCCGCCCAGCAGAATAGGGGTGACGCCGAACTTGGTGCCCCACTTCTTGAAGCCGATGTTGGGGCCGGGAAGGCCCAGCATGAATTCCGTTACGCGCACGCCGAAGGCCCGGGAAGCCAGGTAATGGCCGCCCTCGTGGATGAACACGAGAAAGCCCAGGATGAGCGTCACGTAGATGATCATCTGCAAAACGTCCAAGTGATATTCCTTTCGGAACAAAAGGTAAACGATGGTTCGCCCAGTATAGGAGGCCCGTGCGTGCTGGCAAGGGTTTCCGCGAATCCAGTACAAAGGTTCGCAAAAATCCTATAATTGCACTAGGATTAACAGGTGGCCAACTCCAGCGTCGAAGGGCGATGCGCTGCGACCATCAACTGCCGCCGCGCTGTCAGCCGCACGGGCTGCCGGTGCCCTTCGCCCTAGGCCAGCGCACCGCCTTCCAACAGGTCTTCCACCAGGTCGTCGCTCGGCGCTGCGGCAGCGGAGGCGACGGCGGCCGTAGAGGCAGCCAGCACCGGCGCGCCCAGAGCGCCCAAGATCTCGCCTTGCCCGGCTGCGCCCGCGCTTGCCGCATTCGGGCCCAGGATGCCTTCGGCCTCGGCCGGCCTTGCATCTTCGTTGTCTTCCGGCCCGGGGGCTGCGTCCGCCAGCACCAGGGTCATGGTGGTGCCCACGCCCAGCTTGCTTTCCACTTCCATATGGGAGTCGGCGCCGAAGTAGCCGCTGATGCGGTCGTGCACGTTCTTCACGGCGATTCCCAGGCCTGTGGACGATTCGGGGTGCAGGATGTTCCGGCACGCCTCCTCGGTCATGCCGGTGCCGTCGTCGGACACGGCTATGAACACGTCGCTGCCCACCACCATGCCGCTTACGGTGATGGTGAGCTTGCCCTCGGCGGGCATGGCGTGGCGCACGGCGTTCTCCACCAGCGGCTGGATGAGGAAGGCCGGCACCAGCATGTCGCGCACGGCCGGCTCGATGCGGGTCTCCATGGCCACGCGCTCGGCGCCGAAGCGGGCCACCTCGAAGCTGAAGTAGCGCTGGGTCTGCTCCATCTCGCGGGAGAAGCGGATGAGGTCGGCCGAGTCCTCCAAGGTGCGGCGGTAGAATACGGCGAACTCGCGCAGCAGCCCGCGGGCCTTGTTCGGATCGGTGCGGATGAGCGAGGCGATGGTGTTGATGGTGTTGAAGAGGAAGTGCGGGTTGATCTGGCTCTGCAGCATCTTGAGCTCCATGGAGGTGGCCAGCTTCGTCTGCTCCTCCAGGGCGCCTGCGGCCAGCTGGGTGGACAGCAGCTCGCCCAGGCCCTCGGCGATGGACTTCTGCGTTTCCGACACGTGGCGCGGGCGGCGGTAGTAGAACTTCAGCGTGCCGAACAGCTTGTTGTGGCCTACGAACAGCGGCACGATGATGGCGGCGCTGATGGGGCCGCGCTTGGCATCGGCTCCGGCGCTGAAGCCGATTTCCTCGGGGGTCAGCAGGATGCGCATCTGGCCGTCGTCGATGGTGGCCATGGTGGCGTCGGTGCGGATGGCCAAGCCCGCCGGAGTGTCCTTCTCGCCGTGCCCCCGGTAGCCCAGAATCTGGTGCGTGTCGGTAATGGCCACAGCGATGGCGCTGGTGGCGGGTAGCAGCAGCCGGCAAATCTCCTGGGCGGTCTCGGGGCTCATGACCGAGCCGCCCTCGGCGCTGCGCTCCATGCCCTTGTCCATGCAGTGCAGCATCTGGCTGGAAAGCTTCATGACGGCGCCGGTCTGGCGGGCGCGCACGGAGTCGGGGTCCATGAGCAGGCGCATGACCAGCACGAGCGACAGGGTGAACACGATGCCGGCCAGCGCGGTGCCCAGAAAGCCGTTGTCCAGCGACAGCAGGTTCCATATGAGGGCCATGCCGGCTAGGACCATGATGGTGAACAGGAGCATCTCCAGGGTGAAGAAGCGGGGCATGAGCGCCCGGTCGCCGCGATTGCTCATAGGGCGGCCGCCTTTCTCGTGCGAAGGAGGGGTGGACTACCCGAGTATACCCAGTTCGTTCACCATGAGCAACGCCGCGGCCAGCAGCAGGAAGTAGCCGAAGGCGAAGCGAAGGGTGCGCTCGGGGATGCGTGCGGCCAGGCGCGCGCCTACCAGGGCGCCCGGGATGGAACCCGCGCAGGTGGCGATGCCCACCAGGTAGGCGATGTTGCCCAGAAGACCTTGCTGCACGACGCCGGGGATAGCCAGTATCATCACGGCCACGAGCGACGTGCCGCTGGCCTGGCGCGCCGAGATGCCGATGACCGACAGGAACAGGGGCACCATCAGGAATCCGCCGCCCACGCCCACGTACCCCGAGGCCAAACCGGCTCCCAGCCCGATGAGCGCTCCTTGGGCGAGCTGCCTGCGGGTGAGGGTCGGGGGCGCGGAAGCAGGCGTCTGCGCAGCCGTCGTGGGGGCATGCGGGCCGGCCAAGCCGCCGTCCGCGGTCGCCTCCGGTGCCGACGGCTGGCCGGACGTCGGCGTTTCGGGTGCGCCGTGCGCCTTCGGCATCTTGATGGCCTTCGAGAACATCTTCGCGGCGGACCACACGATGATGACCGCGGCCGCAAGCATGACCAGCCATTCCGGGGACACCTGGGCCAGCTGCACGCCCAAAGGCGACGTGAGCGCGCCGCCTACGCCGGCTACTGCCCCCAGTTTCAGCAGGCTGGTCTTGTTGCGCATATGCTGCACGGCACCGGAAAGCGACGTGGGCACTACGCAGAACAGCGACGTAGCCGTGGCCTGTAGGGGAGACAGGCCGAACACCAGGCGAAACAGGGGAATCATAAGGGTGCCGCCGCCGATGCCCAGCATGCCGCTGAAGATGCCGACCACGATGCCGCCGACCACGCCGCCGGCCAGAAGCGCGAAGGATGCGTCCATGGAAGTCCTGCCCGCCTGCGGCCTATTCCGCGATGTTCAGGCGAATCTCGCTGGTCATGCCCGGGTCCACTCCGGCGCTCCCGTCGGCGCCCGATATGGGGCGCACCTCGGCGGAGCGGGAGGCCGCAGCTGCCGCAAGCAGTTCCGGGTCCATGGCCTCTACGCGCTGCGTTGCGGACTGCACCAGGGCGTTCGCCAGAATCTGGTCGCCGGCAAGACGCGCCATGAGCTCGGGCCACACGAACTGGAACTCGAAGTACTTCGAGCAGTTGCGGGCCGCATAGGTGGTCGCCTCGCCGGTGGCCGCCTTGGCCGCCTTGCGGTAGGCGCTCTTGTCGGGGCGGGCCAGGCTGCGCAGAAACGCCGTGATGCGGATGCGCCGGCGAATGCCCGGCTCCAGGAACGGCCCGGGGTAGGGCTCCAGCGACGAGGGCTTCACCTGGATGAGGTCGATCTGGGTGCCGCTGTACTCGATCTTGCGGAACTCGTAGAGCCAGCGGAAGATGTCCTGGCGAAAGCGCGTGCCCTCGCTTGCGGTGTCCGGGGGCAGATGGCGCATGCTCCACTGGTTGTCGAACCAGATGTCCGAGCCGTACATGCGCAGGTCGAGCATGTAGTCCAGGTCCTCGCCGCGGGCGATCCACGGGTCGAAGGACAGCCGGTCGTAGGCTTCGTGGTGAAGGGCCAGGCAGCCGCCGCACACGTGGTTCGAGCGCGACAGGCGCGGCCCGCGCATGGCCTTGGTGATCCAGCGGTTGAAGGCTTTGCCCTGCTGCCAGAAATGGTTGTACCACTTGTCCTGGCTCTTCGAGGTGAACTGGCCGTCGGAGTTGAAGTAGAAACCGGTCTTGGCGATGATGGGGATGCCCTTTTTCGTGAGCTTGCCCAGGCCGTACATGGCCTTCTCCAGGAAGGCGGCGTCGTCTACCACTGCGTCGTCGTCCAGGAACACTACGGAGTCGAAGCCGAAGACGTTGGCCAGCACCACGCCCAGGTTGCGCACGGCGCCGTAGCCGGAAAGACCCACCTCCATCTGCAGCTTGCTCAGGCCCAGCTGGGCCATGCGCTGCTGCACCAGCTCCTGCTCGGGCATGCCCACCACCAGGGTGTGAAGGTTGGGGAAGCGCAGCACCTGGGCCTGCACCTTCTGAAGCGCCTGGGCCTCGATGCCCCGCTCGCTCACTACCAATATGATGATCTGGCCGAGCCCGCGCACTTTCTGCAAGCTGGTGAGCAGCCGGGGCAGCTCGCCGGGCTGCGACAGGGGGGTGGCGTGATCGTAAGTAGTAAGCACGCTGCCGCCATTGCCGCGACGGCGTGCCGATACGAACGTAGGAACGATGATTACGGGGTTCATGCACGTCCTATTCATCGGGTGCCCAGTCCGGTTTCGAGAGCGCGCTGGTGCGTTCTCGAATATGCCGTATCGCCCTGTTTTACCTGGTGAAAGCAAGAGCGAAGCAGCGTCGGACCTGTTTTCGTCGGCCAATTGTACTGAATAGGCGACCGGATAGCACCCCGTTTGCCCGTTCGTCATTCAATCAACGGATAGGCCCTAGGGGCCGCAGCCGTGACCGCCCATGGCAAGGGGCGCCCCGAAGCCTGCACAATCGACGCCTTCATGCGGAAAAGCTCACCAATCTATCGATTATGCGGGGTACGGAAGCGGGGCGTATTACGGATAAGCGTTACTTCGATTTCCTCAGATTCTCGTTTATGCTTTCTAGAGCCTCAGTTCCTTTGGCGAGTTCAGCGGCAGCGGTTTCGAATGAGTCTGCCGCAAGGTTCATATAGTAGTTGAATAGGTCGGCGTCAGAGGAAAGGGACGCGGCGGTTTCGAGATAGCCGATGCCCCATTTGATATCGTGGGCGCAACCGGCGTGATGCTCCCATACCTTTTCGTAGCCGGAAGGCACCTTGTCTTTTAGTGCCAGAATGCTGCTGTACGCAGTCTCTGCGTCTTTGTTTGCTTGGGCGATGGTGGTTTTCTTTCCAGCCTGAATGGCGGCGATTGCATCGTCCATCGCTTCATGCAGATCGTCGAGGTGTCCAGTCATGCGCTCGTTGAACTCCTCTGGGGCCAATTCGAAGATTGAGCTAGATGACTCAGGGGAACTGGAAGGGTCTGGGGAGTGCGAAGATCCGGAAGAGCTCGATGGCCTGGAGGAATCTGAGGTGTTGGCAGAATCAGAGGAGTTTGGTTTGCCAGACGAATCGTCATTCTTTTCGTCGGTCGAGGCAGCTGTCTCGACGGCAGGTGAGCTGTTTTTTGTGACCCAAAGGCTTTCGTAGATACTATTGGCAACGTCTTCGTATGCATCGTCGCTGTAACCAATGGTGAAATCGTAAATCGTCTTGTTACAGATGAGCAATGTGTGATCCGTTGCGTAGGTACGACCGTCTAGATCTAGGTCGCATTGGAACCGTGCTCCCTCAAACCCCCATATTTTGCTCTTTTGATAATTCGAGGGCGCTCCGCCTGGTTTTCCAGCACTCGCGGCCCCATAAGCACACGAGACGAGGTCGTCGTCCAAAGGTACTGTTGAAAACTGTACAGATTGGATCGCTGCCGTCACAGCCCCGGTAGGGGACACAACCTGAAAATGGTCATCGGTGTTAACGGAAACAGGCCATGAGGAGGGATACTTGAACGAAAGATTACCTAATACGACTTTTGCATCAAGCTCTTCGGAGGCCTGCTCTACTTCTTGATTGTCGGATTGTAGCTCGTTCTGAGACGACTCCGTTTCGTCAGCACTCGCGTTTACGCTATGGGGGGTCTCTTGGCTTTGGCTTGCGCAGCCGACAAGTGCAAGCGCGAGGGCTGCGGCTGTTGCCGCAACGGAGAACTTCCTCATATTCCACCTTCTCCTTAACGGGACAGCGCTTCGATAGCGGGAAAGTATACATTCAGAAAGCACTCTGCGCTAGTTCACGTATTAGTCTCGAGCTGCGGCGTGTTTATCCGACTGGCTTGATTGTGGGATGTTTCGTGAGACGGCCGTCTGCCTGCGCTTCATTTTCGAAGAGGGCCGTGGAAAGGCCAGCCCTAAGCCGTTGAGAAACAGTTATCGGCGAAGATTGATGCGCATGCTCATGGCGCTTGTGAGCATGCGCATCAGTTGCTATTGGGGTTTATCGTATCGAACTATTGAAGCGCTTCACCGGTTTCGGCATTCAGGACTATTTCGTCTAGCTTTTCTCCCTCGAACATGGATTTCGCGTCGGCTTCCTCGCCTGAGCGATATTCGTATGTGTCGACAAAAAGAAGCCCGCTGCCGTAGTTCAAGCGCGTAATCGTTCCAAGATTGTAGTTCACGATGGCATGGACTTCTTTATCTGATGCGAAGTGCTCTTTGTAGTATGCAATCGCGTAATCGATAGTCGGGATGCCCTCGTTTGAGAAGGCCAAGCGCCAGTTTCCGGTCATGTCGTTCGGAACACTCTCTTTGTACGCTAGGCTGGCCTGCTTCATCAAGTCGCGCTGAGACGCAAGGAATGCGGGTTCGGAAGGCTCTTCTTGCGATTCTGCTTGGTTTTCGGAATCGCTGACGGAAGTTGCCTCTTTCGCCCTGTTTTCAATGTTGCTCTCGGGCGATTCGGCCGAAACCTCGCTGTCTGACTTAGATTCGCTTTCTGTGGTGCCAGGCTTTTTATCTGTCGAGTTAGCTTGTACCGTGTTCTTGTTGATTCTCAGTGAGTCAAGGATTGATTCGTCAAGGGCGTCGGGCTCGCCGGTTGTGTTTGCAATAGAGAACGAGTAAAGCGTGTCGTTCGAGATGAAGGCGATCGAACTTGCTGTATAGGAAAAGGAGCCTTCGCCCCCCTCGAACTCGAAGCGTATCCCTTCGAGTTCGCCGATGGTGCAGCCGCGGATGTTGAGAGGCATTCCTCCATCACGGGCGGATGAGGCTGCCGATTCCGCCAGAGCTTCGAGGGCGGACCGATACTCGTCGGGATTCTGTGATACTAGAGTCGATGAACCCGGTATTTCAGAGCAAACTGCCGAGAGTATCTTATCGCGGTCGGGCGATGCGAGCGCGAGCTTTTCGTCGGTGTCTACGTCGATGATCCAGCTGGAAGGATACATGTACGAGATGTCCCCGAACGTGCCTTCGGTGTCGAGCGCAGTGGCCGTGGATACCTCTGCAGGCTGATCGGCGTTAGCGTTTACGCTACTGTCGGGGGGGGGGTCTCCTGGCTTTGTTTTGCGCAGCCGGCGAGCGCAAGTGCGAGGGCTGCGGCTGTTGCCGCAATAGCGAATTTCCTCATCTTCCGTCCTCTCTTGTTTGTCGACGTGAGGTCTCTGCAATAAAACAGTATATAGCAACGAGCGTGCTTTGGGCCGCGCGTGAAAGGGTTCTTCCTGCGGGAGCTCACTGCTGCTTGCTGCGGAGGCGCACGTAGGTGATGAGCTCTTCTTTGGAGTGCAGGCCCATCTTCTTGTAGATGTGACGGACGTGGGTGTCGATGGTGGACTGCGACACGTACAGCTCGTTTCTGATGTAGGGAAGCGAGTAGCCCTGGGCCAGGTAGGGGAGGATCTCGCGCTCGCGTTTCGTGAGGCCGAACTGGTCGGAGGCGGCGGCGCATGCCTCGGCGAAGGTGTCGGCGCCGGAAGGGGACGCCGGGGCGTTGCATAGCCCTTGCTCGTCAGCTGGCCTCGTGCCATCGTCCAGCACGGGGCCGTCGGGCCGAGGCGAATTGCTGGACGATGCCGTCTCGTCGGTGCGGGCGTCTGCCGCTTGCGGCGCAGGTTCATCGTCGGCGTCCAGGGTGAACGCCAGGCGGTCCTGGTTGGCGATGGAAATCATGGCCAGCGCCACGAACGCGGCCAAAAGCACGCAGAGAGCGCCCTGGTAGGAGCCGGTGGCCTGGGCAAGGGCGTTCGCCGCCGGCTGCAGCAGCAGTCCCGCGAGGAAGCCGGCTTCCAGGAAGAATCGTCCCAGCCCGAACACCTTGACGGGGGAGGCCCCGGTGCGCTGCGACAGCTCGGCGAAGTAGATGAAGGTGATGAGGTTGAGCAGCGCCTGGGCGGCGAATACGAGAAACGTCGCGAACACGTCCAGCGACGTGCTGCGGAAGGCGAGCAGCGCAATGGCGGCGGACACGATGGGGAGCAGCCAGCGGTACAGCATGCCCAGGTTGAGGGAGCGGGCGTACTTCGCCAGGTAGGCCATGATGACCACGGCTACGAGTGACCCGGACAGCACGCAGGCCGAAAACGCCGTCGGCGGCACGGGGATGGCGCCCTGGCTGGCCCACGACCAGAAAACCGACACTACGGACGTGGCGCCCACGATGCCCAAGCCCAGCCGCGCGAAGCCCGCCAGGTTGAGACGCCCGAGCTCGTTTTCGGGGTGCTTGGCGGCAGGCGGGAGCGGGGTGCGGGCGCGGGAGGGCGCCGACTCGAGCATCATGAGGCAGGCGCACGAGAGGAAGGGCAGGCAGCCGACGAACAGGGCTGCCGCAGTGCGCGGGAGCACCAGGACAAGGGCGTAGCAGCCGAAGGCCACGGTCAGCGAGCATGCGGCCATGCGCTCGATGCGGGCGGCGTCCAGGCGCGCGTAATGGCTGCCCCACAACACGGTGAACACCGCGGTCCCCAGCGACGAGACGAAGCCGCCGGCCACCTGCATCTCGGCACCGGCGCCGCTTTGCAGCGAGAGCGCCAGCAAGATGAGCCCCAGCGTCATGCTGGACACCGCTGCCAGCAGCGTCAGGTTGCGAACGGCAGCGTGCGCAGGGCGCGGAGCGAGGAAGCACAGCAGAAGCCCGGCCGGCGCGCCCACCATGGAGGCGAACCAGAACGGCCCCAGGTTCGCCGAGCCGCTTGCGGAGAACACGTCGGTGAACACCGTCGACAATCCCCAGGCGACGATAAAGCCCCATCCCACGTCGGGCAGGCATTCGGCAACGCCCGCGAACGCCGACGCTTCTTTCTGCCGCTGTGGAATTCGCACGCCCATATCCTCCCTTCGCTGCCAAAAGTATAAGCCGAAGCGCGATTTCCCCTGGCGGCAATATCACGTGAATCACCTGATTTTGCTGGTCGCGGCATCGTTTTCGCAGGGTTTGCGCGATGGCGGGCGCCCAAGGTGACGCGGTAGGCTGCGATTGTCCGGAAACGGAAACGCATGCAGACGAAAGAGAGCGGAGGGATACGGATGGCTGCACTTTCAAGAAGGAGCTTCGTGACGGGCGGCGTTGCCGCGGGTGCGCTGGGATTGCTGGGGCTGGCTGGTTGCGCGAGCCCGGCGCCGACGAAGGCCGCCGACGGGCAGGATGCGGGCAAGGCCGACGAGCCGAAGGTGGCTTCGTCGAGCCAGGGGTCGACCACCCAGGCGACCGCAAGCGACAAGCCTTGGGAGGTGGTTCCCGACCCCATCGCCGAGGCCGACATCGCCCAGACCGTGGAATCCGACGTGGTCATCGTGGGCCTGGGAGCGTCGGGCACCTACGCGGCGACGTCGGCCATCGAGAACGGCCTGAGCGTGACGGTGCTCGAGCGCAACGAGACGTTCAACGCCAACGGCGGCTCGCATTTCGTGTTCAATTCCAAGCCGCAGCTCGAGCTCGACAAGGCCATCGACCCGGTGGTGGCGGTGAAGGACTTCCTCAACATCAGCAGCTACCGCGTGGACGGAAGCGCCGTGTGGGCCTGGGCGAACCGCTCCGGCGAGGCGGCCGACTGGTTTGCCGACGTCGTTGAGCCCTATGGGCTGCATCCGGTGCTCCAGCATTCCGACGACGTGGTGATCGAGCGCATCTACCCGGGCACCATCATCTTCATTGGCGGCGAGAACGAGCCTACCTCTGCCATCGACCAGGACCCCTACAACGGTGACCTGGGCCTGGGCTTTGTGCCCGAGATCGACCTGCTGGCGGCGCTCCTGCAGCATATCCAGAGCAAGGGGGCCGATGTGCGCTTCAAGCACACCTCCCAGCAGCTCGTCCGCGAAGGCGACGGGCGCGTGAGCGCGGTCATCGCCACCGACGGCGACGGCGCCTACACGAAGTTCGTGGCGAAGAAGGGCGTAGTCGTCGCCACCGGGTCCTACAGCCAGGACGCCGCCATGCTCGACTACTTCTGCCCCATCGTCTCCCATAACCCCGTGGGCGACCAGGTGGCCCAGTTCAACATGGGCGACGGCTCCGGCATCAAGCAGTCGCTGTGGGTCGGCGGCGTCATGCAGCACAACGGCGACCATCCGCCGATGATGTTCTGGGGCTCCACCAACTGCATCAAGAACGTCATGGTGAACTCCGAGGGCGTGCGCTTCATCGACGAGAACGTCGGGCAGTCGAATTTCGCCGCCGCCCAGTTCAACCAGACGGGTGGCACCATGGTGGCGCTGTGGAACGCCGAGTACGCCTCGCAGCTTCCGGCGATCTCCTACCGGGCGGACGACCCGTCGTGGGCTGCCACGCCCGAGGAGCTGCTGGCGAAGTGGGAGGGCCTGGTGGAGCAGGGCATCTTCATGAAGGCCGACTCGCTGGACGAGATCGCCTCCGCCTACGACCTGCCTGCCGATGCGCTCAAGAAGACCGTGGAGGACTACAACGGCTACTGCGCCGCCGGCGAGGACCTGGAGTTCCACAAGGACCCGGCGACGCTGCACGAGCTGACCGGCCCCTTCTTCGCCACGAAGTACGACGTTCCCGCGTCGCTGGCGTGCATGGGCGGCCTGCATGTGAACGCGCGCTCGCAGGTGCTCACCGCCGACGATAAGCCCATCGAGGGCCTGTACGCCATCGGCCTTGCGGCGGGCGACTTCTACGCCAACCAGTACAGCACCCGCTTCGCCGGCAACAGCCTGGGCCGTTGCATGACCTTCGGCTACCTGGTCGGCCGCCAGCTGGCCGGGCTGGAATAGGGGGCAGCGCTTGCTGCTGCGGGGGCCTCTCCCAGCACTGCGGATTCCACCAGTTCAAGCGCTTGGGCGGTGGGGCCGATGACGGTGGCGCCGTTCCAGGCGGCGCCGAATCGCTGCACGGCCTGGGGCAGCAGGTAGTCTCGCACCACCGCCAGGGCATGGGGAAAGCGCGGCGTGGGGCCGCACTCGAGCAGGGCCACGGCGGCGGTCAGGCCCTGGTCGTGCAGCAGCTCCAGGCGCCCTAGCTCGTCGATTACGAGCAGGCTGCCCGAGGGTGCCGCGGGCTTGGCACCCTCGCCGCCGGGCACCTTTTCCAACGCCTTTGCGAAATGGCTGTTCACAACGGCTATGGCTTCGTCGGATATATGCCAGGCCAGCTCGGCTTGGGCTGCTTGGCTGCCCTCGTCGAAGGTGCCGTTCTCCCGTGCCAGGTCGGCGCGCCTTGCGAAGGGGACCATGGTGCCCTCGGGAAGCAGCACGTTGTCAATGCCCAGCTTGTCGAAGGGCTCTTCGCCGGGCGCGGGGCTTTGGCGGGGCGCCCACTGCCCGGGAGCGATCACGCCGAAGGTTGGCACGTCGTGGGCGTCCAGATTGCCGACAAGCTGCTGCAGCCACCGGGTCTTCCCGATCTGCACATTCCCGGTGAGCACGAAAAGCATCATGGGTCCTTTCCCGTCGGCGCCTGCAAGATGTATTATGCCCCACTTGCGCGCAGGCGATCGGCCGTCATGCGTTTCTTGTCGCGAGAATTCCCCCTGGATTCGCCACCGAGGGAGTGTTTTCGCCTCCGCCGATGCGTCTCTAGGTGACGAGCGGGTGCTGACGCCGCTGGTTGGTGAAGGTGGCGGCTGACAGCGGCGGTGGTTTGTGGGACAATGGAGCGCAAAACGACGCGCGCGTCCCTCCGACAAGGCGGACGCGCCTCCCGGTAAGGTACGAGCAGTATGTCAGCCCAGTTCAGCATAAAAGCTGCAGACCCTTGCGCGGTCGCCGCCCTGCAGCAGGCCCTCAGCCTGCCGCGCATCGTGGCGGCAACGCTTGTGGCCCGCGGCATCACCGAGCCAGTAGAGGCGTGCCGGTTCATGCACCCCTCCCTCGACACCGACTGGCTCAACCCCTACGACATCCCCGGCATGAAAGAGGTGGTGGACGCCCTGGAGGCGGCCGTCAAGCGGGGCGACCGCATCCTGGTGTTCGGCGACTTCGACGTGGACGGCATCACCGCCACCACCGTGCTCACCCGGGGCCTGCGGGCCTTCGGCGCCGACGCGCGCCCGTTCATCCCGCGCCGCTTCGACGAGGGCTATGCGCTCACCGACGCCGCCCTTAAGCGCGCCTGCGAGTGCAGCCCCCAGTTCATCGTTACGGTGGACTGCGGCATCTCCTGCAAGAAGGAGGCGGCCGAGATCGTGGCCGCCGGCTTGGGCCTGGCCATCACCGACCACCACGAGCCGGGGGATGCGGTTCCCGAAGGGGTGCCGCTGACCGACCCGAAGTGCGGCAAGGACTGCAAGAGCGCCGTGCTTGCCGGGGCGGGCGTGGCCCTGAAGGTGGTGCAGGCGCTGGGCGGGCGCTTGGGCCAGCCGCATCTGTGGCGCGAGTTCACCGACTTCGCCGCCATGGGCACCGTGGCCGACCTCATGCCCATGGAGGGCGAGAACCGCGCGCTCGTGGCCGACGGCGTGGCGCGGCTGAACCAGCAGACCCGCCCGTGCATCGCAGCGCTTCTGGCCTCCAGCGGCAACGCCGGCAAGGAGCTTTCGGCCACCAACCTCAGCTTCTCGCTCATCCCGCGCCTGAACGCGTCGGGGCGCATGGGGGATGCTCAGGTGGCGGTTGACCTGCTGATGACCGACGACTTCGAAGAGGCCACGCGCCTGGCCCAGCAGCTGGAATCCATCAACGACGCGCGCCGCTCCATCGAGTCCGAGCTGTCGGAGCTGGCCCGCGAGCAGGCCGCCGAGGTCTACCATGGCCAGCGGGCGCTCGTGGTGGCCGGCGAGGGCTGGCACGAGGGCGTGAAGGGCATCGTGGCCAGCCGCCTGGTGAACGACTACGGCGTGCCGGCGCTTCTGTTCACCATCGTGGGCGACGAAGCCCGCGGCAGCGGCCGCAGCGTGGGCCAGATCAACCTGTTCCGCGCCGTGGAATCCTGCTCGCATCTGCTCACGCGCTTCGGCGGCCACCAGGCGGCCGTGGGCATCACCCTTCCCAAGGAGAACCTGCCGGAATTCGAGCGCTGCCTGTGCGAGTTTCTGGACCAGCTTCCCGAGCAGGCCTTCCACCCGCTGGTGTCGGTGGACGCCTGCGTGTCGCTGTCGGAGCTCACGTTGGACGCCGTGGCCCAGGTGGACGCCTTGTCCCCCTTCGGCCAGGGGTTCCCGGTGCCGGTGTATCTGGCGCAGAACGTGATGCTGTCGAACTGCCGGGCCGTGGGAGCCGAGAAGAACCATTTCAGCTGCGCGCTCACCGACGGGCGGGCCACGGTCTCGGGCATCATGTTCCACTGCACGGACATCGCGGCCCTCATGGGCACCGACGCCGTGGTGAACGCTGCCTTCGAGGTGCAGGTGGACGAATGGCGCGGGCGGCGCACCGTGAAGGCCATGCTGCAGAGCATCGCGCCGGCGCGCACGTGCGAGGCGCTGAACGCCTGCCTGAACGCCTGCCAAAGCGGCCAGGACCTCTCCTACGTGGACGACCTCTACGCTGCCAGCGACGCCGAGCTGTGCTCGGACGTGCATCCGTCCCCCGACCAGGTGGAGGCCTACGAGGAGACGCTGCAGCGAAACCGCGAGTTCTGGCAGCGGAAGGCGGCTTCGGACCCGGACGGGCTGCAGTCCCAGATCATCAGCGCCATCATTGGCGAGGGGGGCTCGCTGCACGGCGCCCAGCAGGCAATCCTGGACAACCTGGCCCAGGGCATCTCCACCCTGGGAATCATGGCCACGGGCCGCGGCAAGTCGCTCACCTTCCAGGTGCACGCCGCCCGCTGCGCCCTGCGCGACGGCACGGCCAGTCTGTTCGTGTACCCGCTGCGGGCCCTCATCGCCGACCAGGCGTTCCATCTGAGCGAGGCCGTGGAGGCCTTCGGCGTGTCGGTGTCGGTGCTCACCGGCGAGTCCACGCCCGAGGAACGCAAGTCCGTCTACCGGTCGCTGGCCGACGGGTCCTGCGATATCGTGCTGACCACCCCCGAATACCTGGCATGGCACGGCGACGATCTGGCCGAATGCGGCCGCATCGGGTTCACCGTCATCGACGAGGCCCACCACATCGGCTTGGCGAAGGCCGGGCAGCGGGTGGCCTACGCCTCCATCGGCGCCTCGGTGGCGAAGCTGGCTGCCGGCTTTGCGCGGGCGAACCCGGGACGCGCGCTCACGGTGCTGGCGCTTACGGCCACGGCCGACGACGCCGTGTGCGAGGACATCCGCCGCGAGCTGCCGGTGCAGGCCTGCGTGTTCGACCGCACCGACCGGCCCAACCTTACGGTCAACGACCAGCGCAACCTGCGCAACCGCGACGACTACCTGGTGAACCTGGTGGCGTCCGGGGCCAAAACGGTCATCTACGTGAACTCCCGCGAGCAGTCGGTGGCCGTGGCGCGGCTGCTGCGCCGCCGCCTTCCCCATATGGCGCTGCAGGTGGGCTTCTACAATGCGGGCCTGGAGCGGGCCGAGCGCAAGCGCATCGAAGCGCTGTTCCGCACCGACGCGCTGCGGGTGCTGGTGGCCACGAGCGCGTTCGGCGAAGGGGTGAACATCCCCAACATCCGCAACGTGGTGCTCTATCACATGCCCTTCAACGAGATCGAGTTCAACCAGATGAGCGGCCGCGCCGGGCGCGATGGGCAGCCGGCCCAGATACACCTGCTCTACGGCCGGGGCGACTGCACCATCAACGAGGGCATCCTGCGCGAGGCCACGCCCGACCGCGACTGCATGGCCCAGGTGTACCGCCAGCTGCGCACCCAGCAGCGGGAAAGCGCCGAGCCGTTCTTCCCGCTGTCGGCCGACGAGCTGGCGGCCCGGGCGTCCAGCATGCTCATGCCGGTGAGCAAGGCATCGGTGGACTGCGGCGTGGCGGTCTTCCGCGAGCTGGGGCTCATCGAGACCCACACGGCCTATGCCGACGGCGTGCGGGTGCGCTCGGTGCGCGTGCGCGAGGATTCGTCGAAGGTGGAGCTCACCGACAGCGTGCGCTACCGCGAAGGGCTGGAGGAGCGCGAGAACTTCCAGCTGTTCCGCCAGTGGGCGCTCGACACCGACGCCGCGTCGGTGCGCGTGCGCGTGATCAGCCCCATTCTGCCCACCCGGCCCTTCGACGGCTTCGCGGTCTGTCCCGACGGCGCCCCGGCCACCCAGCCAAAGGAGAAGTGAGAGCCATGACCAGGGACGACAAGCCCGAAGAGCTGTTGGGTGCCCCCGAGGCGAAGCCTGCGATTGCTCCCCACAGCGACGCCGTCATCGCATCGTCGCTTTCGGAGTCCATGCTGGGGCGCGCTGCGGCTCCCATGAAGACCTTCGCCACCGAGGCGCGCAACCAGGCGGCCAGATCCCGCACGCCCGAGGAGCGCTTCGAGGACCTGCAGCGCATGACCGAGGCCTACCTCTCCGAAGAGGACGAGGCCGTTTTGGCCCGGGCGTTCCAGTTCGCCGCCAAGGCCCACAACGGGCAGTGCCGAAAGTCCGGCGAGCCCTTCATCGCCCATCCGGTGGAAGTGGCCATCATTTTGGCCGACCTGCGCATGGACGTGGAAACACTCTGCGCCGCCATCCTGCACGACACGGTGGAGGACACCGACGTGACCAGCCAGGAGGTGTCCGACCTGTTCGGGCCGCGCATCGCCCAGCTGGTGGACGGCGTGACCAAGATCACCCGCATCGAAGTGGAAAGCCTCACCGACGAGCAGGCCGCCACCATGCGCAAGATGTTCGTGGCCATGAGCAAGGACATCCGTGTGGTGGTCATCAAGCTGGCCGACCGCCTGCACAACATGCGCACCCTGGGCGCCCTCAAGGAAGATCGCCGCATCTTCAAAAGCCGCGAGACGCTGGAGATCTACGCTCCCATCGCGCACCGCCTGGGCATCAACTCCATCAAGTGGGAGCTTGAGGATTTGGCGTTCTACTACATGGAGCCCAACAAGTTCAAGCAGGTCAGCCGCATGGTCACCGAAAGCCGTGCGGAGCGGGAGTCCTACTTGGAGCAGATCATCGGCATCCTGCACGGCGAGATGGACAAGGTGGGCATTCAGGCCCAGATCATGGGTCGTCCCAAGCATCTGTACTCCATCTACCAGAAGATGACGAAGAAGGGCAAGGGCTTCTCGGAAATCTACGACCTCATAGCCGTGCGCATCATCACCAAGTCGGTGAAGGACTGCTACTCGGCCCTGGGCGCGGTCCATGCGCTGTGGCACCCCATGCCCGGGCGCTTCAAAGACTACATCGCCATGCCGAAGTTCAACATGTACCAGAGCCTGCACACTACGGTCATAGGGCCTGCGGGACGTCCGCTTGAGGTGCAGATCCGCACCGAGGAGATGCACCGGGCCAGCGAGTATGGCGTGGCGGCCCACTGGCGCTACAAGGAGAAGGGCGGCAAGGACGGCGACGCGCTGGACTCGCAGCTGGCGTGGCTGCGCGAGATGCTGGACTGGCAGGAGGAGACCCAGGACTCCCGCGAGTTTTTGAAGGACCTCGTGGTGGACCTGGCCCCCACCGAGGTGTTCGTGTTTACGCCGAAGGGCAAGGTCATGAGCCTGCGCGCCGGGTCGACGCCGGTGGACTTCGCCTACGCCATCCATACGGAAGTGGGCAACCACTGCGTGGGCGCGAAGGTGAACGGCTCCATCGTGCCTCTGACCTACGAGCTGCAGCTGGGCGACCGCGTGGAGGTGCTCACCCAGAAGAGCGCCAGCCCCTCGCGCGACTGGCTCAACATCGTGAAGACGCCTTCGGCGCGCAGCAAGATCCGCGCGTACTTCTCGAAGGTGACCCGCGGTGACGATCTGCAGGCCGGCCGCGACAAGCTGACCCGTGAGATGCGCAAGCACGGCCTGGGCATCTCCAGCGCCCAGTCCATGCGCGCGCTCAAGACCGTAGCGGACGCGCTGGGCTTCAAGGATGCCGACGACATGCTGGTCAACATCGGCACCGGCAAGGAGAGCGCCCAGCATGTGGCGAACCGCCTGCTGAAGATTCTGGTGGACCGCGGCACCGAGGCCGACGAGGTCCCCGGTTTCGGCGCCGGCGCCATGGCTACGGGCAAGCTGCCGCCCATGCTCACCAGCGTGAAGCGCCCGAAGAAGCACGAGGCCCATGCCAGCAACGGCGTGGTGGTGAAGGGCATCGACGATGTGCTGGTGCGCCTGTCGCGGTGCTGCAACCCGGTGCCCGGCGACGACATCGTGGGGTTCGTGACCCGCGGGCGCGGCGTATCGGTGCACCGGGCCGACTGCCCCAACGCCGCCGAGCTGCTGAAATCCCCCGAACGCATCATCGACGTGTCGTGGGAGAGCGAGCTGCCGAAGAACTCGTCGTTCCAGGCCGAGGTGTACGTGGAGGCGCTGGACCGCATGAACCTGCTGCGCGACATCGTGGTGGTGCTGTCCGACTCGGGGGCCAACGTGCTGTCCAGCAACACGGTCAGCCACCGCGACGGCATCGTGGACATGCGCTTTCTGTTCCAGGTGTCCGACGTGGCAAACATTGAGAAAGTGCTGGTGAAGCTGCGGAGTATCGAAGGCGTCTTCGAGGCGAAGCGCATGATGCCGTCGAACAGCAAGGCCAGCAGGAAAGGATAGCCATGAGCCAGCTTTTGCACGTCGCGGGCGGGTGCGTCTCGATAGAGTACCTGGTCGTGGGCATGTTGGAGAACAACGTGTACCTTATCTCGGACGGCGCTACCACTATCGCCGTCGACCCGACCGCCGAGCCGCAGCGTATCCTGGAGGCAGCCGGCGGCAAGATAGACGCCATCGTGCTGACCCATCGTCATTTCGACCACGTGGGAGGCGCGGCCGATCTGCGCGAGCTCACGGGCGCGCCGGTGATCGCCTCAGCGGCCGACGCCCCCTACATCTGCGGCGAGCGCACCGACGCCGAGCCCATGCCCCGCTGGAAGCCCTGCCCGGTGGACGTGGTGGTAAGCCATGGCGATGTGGTGGAACTGGGCGCCATGCCGTGGAAGGTGATCGGCACGCCGGGCCACACGCCGGGCAGCATCTGCCTGCTTTTGGCCCCGCAGTTCGGCAGCAACCCTGACGGCGTGCCGGTGCTGATCGCGGGCGACACGCTGTTCGAGGCGTCTATCGGCCGCACCGATTTCTCGGGCGGCTCCATGGACGACATGGTGCATTCGCTGAAGCGTCTGGCCACGCTGCCGGATGAGACTATTGTTTTGCCCGGTCACGGCAATACCACCACTATCGGTGCCGAGCGGCAGCGGGTGTTCGCTTACTACGCGGGCGGCGCGCGGTAGAGCCGTGGGGAAGGTATCGCGGCAGGGAGGCGGCGATGGCGCGGCGGGGGCGAAGCGCGCGGTGGGCGCGGCGAAGCGTCCCAAGAAGCTGCGTTTGGACGATTTGCTGGTGGCCCGGGGCACCTTCGCCACGCGCGACGAGGTGCTGCGGGCGGTGATCGCCCGCACCGTGCGCGTGGACGACGTGTACGTGGGCAGCGCTGCTGCGCTGGTAAGCCCCGATGCCGACGTGTTCGTGAAGGGACGCCGGGCCTTTGTGAGCCGCGGCGGCGTGAAGCTGCAGGGGGCGCTGGACGCCTTCGGGCAATCGGTCGCCGGGCTGCGCTGCATCGATATAGGGGCGTCCACCGGGGGGTTCACCGACTGCTTGCTGCAGGCGGGCGCTGTCTCGGTGGCCTGCGTGGACGTGAACTACGGCCAGCTGGCCTGGAAGCTGAGGCAGGATGGCCGCGTGACGGCTTTCGAGCGCACGAACATTCGCATGGCCGATCCGGTCGAGCTGGGCGCCCCCTTCGACGTGCTGGTGGCCGACTTGAGCTTCATCGGCCTGGCGGGCCTGGCCGGCACGTTCGCGGCCCTGTGCCGTCCGGGGAGCGTGCTGGTCGCCCTGGTGAAGCCCCAGTTCGAGAGCAGGCCGGGGGAGACCTGCGGCGGCGTGGTCACCAGCGGCGCGGTGCGCGAGCGCACGGTGGCGGAGGTGTGCGGGGCCCTGGCGCAGGCGGGCTTTGCGGTTGACGGCGGCCCGAGCGCTGTGCCCTTGGCGGCGGGCGGCGTGGTGGAGTCGTCCATCAAAGGGCCCGAAGGCAACGTGGAATACCTGGTGAGAGCGGTGTTCGTCGGCAGTGGTTCGAGCATGTGCAGATGTGTGGGGCCCGAGGGCGGCACGCCTCATGTGGGGTCGGCGGCTGCGGCTGCCGGCGGGCGCGGCGCTGCGGCGGAATTGGCTGCAGACGACGCTTTGCGCTGTGAGACGCAAGAGGAAGGGGAGTGCTGATGATCGAGGTGCTCTGGCACGGCCGCGGCGGCCAAGGGGCTTTCACGGCGGCGCGGTTGCTGGGCGCGGCGGCGTCCTTGGAGGAGGGAAGCTACGCACTGGCGTTTCCTTCTTTCGGACCCGAGCGCCGCGGAGCTCCCATGCGGGCGTTCACGAAGATGGACGGCAGACCCATCGGCGACCGCTCGGCGATAACCCAAGCCGACTTCGTGGTGTACCTGGACGAGACGCTTTTGGACGACGGGTGGGAGAGCGAGCTCAAACCGGGAGGGTTAGTGCTGGTCAACAGCACGCAGCCGGCATCCGCCTTTGGCGACGGGCGCATCGTGCCCCTGGATGCGGACGGCATATCGAGCCGCTACCTGGGCCGGCCCATTCCCAACACGGTGTTTCTGGGGGCGCTCTGCGCGCTATGCGACAGGGTGGACGAGCAGGCGCTCGGCCAAGCCGTTCGCGCGGGCATGCCGGCCAAGTTGCACGAGGGCAACCTGGCCATCGTTGCGGCCGCCGCCCAGGCGGTGCGCGCCATGGATGCGGCTGCTGCGTTTGAAGGCGATCTCGCCGGCCCCGATTCGTCCGCCGCGGCCGATCTGGTGGATGCGGTCGGTTGCAGGGGCGTCGGCGGTGCCGCGCCTGTGCGGCCTGCTGTCGATTCTGCCGAGGGGCGCGACTGTGATTGCGGCCCTAGCGCGGCTTCGGCGCCCGCTCGGCCCGCGTGCCGCATCCCGGCGCTCGCTGCCGAGCCGCTGCCGCCGTGGCAAACCTTTGCTGCCAACACGTGCTTTGCGGCTGGTCATCTGACGGACAGAAACGCCGGTTGGCGCAACAAGAAACCCGTGATCAGCGCCGATGCCTGCACGGGCTGTCTGCAGTGCTACCTGTACTGCCCTGACGGCGCCATCTACAAGACCGGTCTTTCGCCGGCGCAGGCTCGATCGGGTGCCGCTACCGCCGTGGCGGTGGACTACGATTTCTGCAAGGGCTGCGGCGTGTGCGTGGCGGTGTGCTCCTTCGACGCCCTGGCCATGGTGCCCGAGCGCGGCGACGGGCCGGCCGGTGCGCACCTGCAGGAGCCGTCGCACGCAATGCCGACGGAAGGAGGCCAGCAGTGAGGATGTTCCTGTCCGGCGACGAGGCTTTCGCCGAAGGCGTGCGCCTGGCGCGGCCCCAGGTGATTTCCGCCTATCCCATCACGCCTCAGACCGTGGTGGTGGAGCGGCTGTCCGAAATGGTGGAGGCTGGGTCGCTTCGCGCCGAGTACGTGCACGTGGAAAGCGAGCACTCGGCGCTCTCCTGCGCCATCGGGGCCGCTGCCACCGGCGCACGCACGTTCACCGCCACCTCCAGCCAAGGGCTGCTGTACATGGCCGAGTGCCTTACCTACGCTTCCGGCGGCCGCTTTCCCATCGTCATGATGAATGCCACACGCTCCACTGCTCTGCCCTGGAACATCTACGGCGACCAGCGCGACGCTCTGTCGCTTCTGGACCACGGTTGGATCCAGGCCTTTGCCCAAGATGCTCAAGAGGCCCTTGACCTGGCGCTTATGGCCTACGTCGTTGCTGAGGACCCGACTGTGCGCACGCCCTTCATGGTGAACCTGGACGGGTTCACCATCACCCACACCTACGAGCCGGTTGATGTTCCCTCCCAGCAGGACGCCGATGCTTTCCTGCCGCCCTACGACGCTACGGGCAACCGCTTCGACTTTCAGCATCCTGTGAACATGGGCTATTCCGCCGGTCCCGCCTTCAACGCGTTCTACAAGTACCAGGAGCACAAGGCTATGGCCGAGGCTGTGCCTGCGGCCGTGGCGCGCGCGGAGGAGCGGTTTGCCGAGCTGTTTGGCCGCCGCTATCCGGGCTTGGCTGAATGCTACCGTGCCGAAGATGCCGACTACGTGGTGGTTACGCTGGGCGCTACGGCCGGCGTGGTGCGCTCCGTGGTCGACGAGCTGCGATCCGACGGCGTGCGAGCCGGCATGGTGCGCATTCGCTACATGCGCCCGTTCCCGTCGCGGGCCATCGTGGAGGCCCTGTGCTCGGCGAGGGCTGCGGCGGTGCTTGAGCAGGATGTGTCCTTCGGCGCGGAGGGCGCCGTGTTCTCCGATGTGAACTCGGCGCTCTACCAGGCGGGGTGCAACGTCCCCACGGTGAACTTCGTCGGCGGCTTGGGAGGTGCGGACATCACGCTTCAGCAGGTGCGCGACATCTTCGCCTGCCTGCGCGATTCCGATGCGGAAGGGGGCGAGCGGGTGCGCTTCCTCGATATCGACGGGTAGGGCTTGCGTTCTGCGCGCGGGTGCGGGGAGGAAGGACATCCCGTGCTCAAACAGTCCTCGCTTCGCTGCGGAACTGCGCGCGGGACGCCCTTCCTCCCCTTCGGGTTGGCGGGTTTTCGGTTCGCGTTCCGTGCGCGGCTGCGGGGAGACGGGGCATCCCGTGCTCGGACAGTCCTGGGCTCGCGCTGAACGCTTCGCGTTCGCACTCGTGCGGAACTGCGCGCGGGACGCCCCGTCTCCCCCTTCAGGTTGGCGGTGCCTCGGTTCGCGTTGGGCGGCGGGGTTGGTTGTGTAGGTAGATGAGACTTTTTGGAGCGAAAGTGAGCGGGCGATGGCTGTGAACGCAAGGAACATGACCGATGACGAGCTGTTCTTCGGGCATAAGGCATGCGCTGGGTGCGGCGGGTCGCTGGCGGTGCGCGCTGCTTTGAAGGTGCTCGGGCGTAACGCGGTAGCGGCGCTGCCGGCTGGCTGCATGAGCGCGGTCGGGTTCAACTTTCCGCAGCTGTCCTTCGCCAACAACGCCATGATCACTCCGTTCGCCGCTACGGCCAGCGTGCTTTCCGGCATCGAGGCGGGGCTTCGCGCCCAGGGTGTCAAGCCAGATGATTGCACCGTGGTCGGCTTTGCGGGCGACGGCGGCACGGCCGACATCGGCCTGCAGGCGCTTTCCGGGGCCATCGACCGAAACGACGACGTGCTCTATATCTGCTACGACAACGAAGCCTACATGAACACGGGCATCCAGAAGAGCTCGCTTACCCCCTTCGGCGCCCGCACTACCACGACACCGGCCGGTTCGAACGCCCACGGGTGCCTGACGAGCAAGAAGAATCTGTTCGAAATCGTGGCCGCTCATGGCATCCCCTACGCCGCCACGGCCAGCATCGGCTACCTGCCCGACTTCATGCGCAAGGTGGAGCGGGCGCGCGACGTCAAGGGAACGCGCTACATCCACGTGATCGCGCCGTGCCCTACCGGGTGGGGCTGCGGCGTTGAGGAGACCGTAGATATTGCGCGGGCCATGGTTGACTGCGGGCTGTGGTATCTGGCCGAGTTCGAAGGCCCCGCCCTTGCCGGAGCCGACCATCCCTTCGGGCGCTTCACGTTGAACCGCAATCCCGCGCAGTTTGCCAGCGTCGCCGACTACCTGCGCCGCCAGTCCCGTTTCCGCGCGCTTTCCGACCAGGAGATTGCCCAGGTGGAGGCCGATCGCGACCGGAAGTGGGCCGCCATGCGCGAGCGCTGGATCGCCGGCTAGCCCGCAGCCGTCTGCGCAGTATCGAATCGTGCGCATCCTGCGCCTCGTCGCGATTTGCTGGCGAGGATTGCCGGTATGCTCGATTTCTGCGCGCGGTGCGGGGAGCCGGGGCATCCCGTGCTCGGACAGTCCTGGGCTCGCACTGAACGCTTCGCGTTCGCACTCGTGCGGAACTGCGCGCGGGACGCCCCGCCTCCCCTTCGGGTTGGCCGGTTCTCGGTTCGCGTTCCGTGTGCTGGTGCGGGGAGCCGAGGCATCACGTGCTCAGACAGTCCTCGCTTCGCTGCGGAACTGCGCGCGGGACGCCCCGCCTCCCCTTCGAGCTGGAGGGCCCTTGGTTCGCGGGTTAGCTAGCGGTTCTGTAAGGTGTAGCGCTTTGCGCAACGTTGAGCGCTGTCCTTAGGTGACAATTTGTCCCCTCATTCGATAACGGGACGTTTTCAAGTAACTATTATTCCGAATTCATAGTTGACTCAATTTCATACTATCTCCATCAGCTAAGCAGCTGGACGGGACGTGGTTAGGACACCCTCTTCGGGGGGACGCCAACCGCACGGCGGATCCTTCGTCGGGAGGGCGGGCGTCGTCGGGCGCATCCGAAAAGTTCAGCTGCGGCGAGCCAGCCGTTCGCCGGGCGAACGACGGCAGCGCGCCACACCGACCTTAGGAGGAGTCATGTGGAAGAACCAGAGCAAACCCGAATTCGGTACCTTGTCGGATTTGAAGGTGGTGAGTGCTTCCAGCTCCTTGGCCGGTCCGTTCATCGCCACCATCATGGGCGAGTACGGCGCTGACGTCATCTGGGTTGAGAACGCCGACATGCCCGACTTCACCCGCGGCACGCCGAACTGGCAGTGCGAAGGCGAGCGCCGCAACTGCCGCAACATCGCCCTGCGCCTGAAGAGCGACGAGGGCAAGGAAATCCTCAAGGAGCTCATTGCCGACGCCGACATCTTCATCGAGTCGTCCAAGGGCGGCCAGTTCGACCGCCTGGGCCTTTCCGACGAGGTGCTGTGGGAGATCAATCCCAAGCTGGTCATCGGCCACGTATCCGGTTTCGGCCAGACCGGCGTTCCCGAGTACGTGAAGCGCCCCTCGTTCGACGCCATCGGCCAGGCCTTCTCCGGCTACCTGCGCGAGAACGAGGCGCCCGGCGTGGCACCCTTCGCCGTGGGCCAGTTCGCCAGCGACTACACCACGGCGCTCTACACCTGCATCGCCCTTCTGGCCGCCTGGCATCACGCGCAGAAGACCGGCCAGGGCGACAGCATCGACTCGGCCCAGTACGAGTTCATGATGCGCACCTCCATCTACAGCATCGACTACTTCACGAACCACCGCTTGTTCCCCACGGCCGGCGAGCAGAACATCAACGCCGGCTGGGGCGCCTACCCCTGCAAGGACGGCTACCTGTTCTGCTGCTTCAACGGCGCGGCCGTCATGAAGCGCGGCAACGAGTTCCTAGGGCTGCCCTACGGCACCGACGTGTTCCCAGAAGGCTCCGCCACCTGGAGCATCGAGACCGAAGGGGGCCAGATCTTCCTGCAGGCGCTTAAGGACTACCTGGCCAACACCACGGTAGCCGAGGCCGAGGAGGCCATGCTTGCCCACAACATCCCGGTGTCGCGCATCAACACCTTCGCCGAAGTGGAGAACGACCCCCACGTGCAGGCGCGCGAGGACATCATCGAGTGGGATTCGGTGAAGGGAACCAAGATCCGCGCCGTGGCCCCGCTGCCGAAGTTCAAGAACAACCCCGGCAAGGTATGGGCGCCGTGCCCGGCGTTCGGCCAGCACAACGAGGAGATCCTGGGCGAGCTGGGCTACACCGACGAGCAGATTGCCGCGCTCTACGATTCCGGCGTCATCAACCGCGACTTCGACCTGGTGCACTCGCGCTAGGCGCGTGCGTGCCCGGGAAAGCCGAGCGGCTCGCCCGCAAAGGGCATCTACGAGAGAGGCGAGCGCAACCGGCGGGCCCGCGCATCCCGCCGGTTGCAAACGGCAAGCTGAGGGGCTGGGAAGGGCCCGGCCCGAGCGAAAGGAGAGATCATGGCCACCACGAAGGAGGGAAAGCCCTCCAAGATGTACTACGGATGGTGGGTGTACGTTGCGGTCTGCATTTGCATGCTGCTGCCGTGCTGCTTCACCTTCAACACTGCAAGCGTTTACTACGACTCCGTCGCCGAGGCCTTCGGGGTAGGCAAGGGCCAGGTGGGCCTGTACATGACCTTCGTGTACGCCACCGCCTGCGTCGCCAACCTGCTGTGGGCGGGCAAGCTGCTTGAGAAGCTGGATCTGCGCATCATCCTGAGCACCTGCGTGGTGCTGGTGGGCGGCGCGCTGATCGCCATGTCGCTGGCCCAGTCCATCTACGTGTTCTACGGCGCCGGCATTGCCCTGGGCATCGCCAACGCGTGGCTTCTGTGGCTGATCGTGCCGGTGGTGGTAGGCCGGTGGTTCAAAAAGAACATCGGGTTCATGATCGGCATCGCCATGGCCATGACCTCCATCGGCGGCACGGTGTTCTCGCCGCTTCTGGCCCAGGTCATCCAGAACGCAGGCTGGCGCACGGGCTATCTGATCGAGGGCATCGTGGCGCTGGTGGTGTGTCTGCCCTTGGCCGCCTTCGTGGTGCGCAGCCGTCCCTCCGACATGGGGCTCGAGCCGCTTGGCGCCGACGACCCGAAGGTTATCGCCCGCGAGGCCGAGGCCAAGGCTGCCGGCCAGGACGGCATCACGCTGAAGCAGGCGCTCAAGAAGCCCTCCGCCTTCATCCTGTGCTGCGTCTTCGCCGGTTTGGCGAACCTGGGTCTTACCATGAACTTCTTCTTCCCGTCCTTTGCCACCTCCATCGGCTACGACCTGTCCGTGGGCGCCATGGTCGCCTCCTGCGTCATGATCGCGTCGCTGGTGGGCAAGGTCATCCTGGGCTGGCTCAACGACCGCTCCATCGTGGTGTCGAACCTGGTGGGCTGCGTGCCCATGATCTTCGGCCTGGCCTTCATGATGCTGTTCGGCCAGGATTCCCCGATGTGGCTCTACTTGGGCGGCATCCTGTTCGGCCTGTTCTTCGCTGTGCAACCGACCAACGTGCCCCAGGTGGTGCGCGCGGTCTTCGGCAACGTCTCCTACGACCGCATCTTCGCCTACGTGGCCGTGGTCATGCCGCTGTGCGCCGCGGTGGGCTCGTCGTTCTGGGGCTTCATCTACGACGCGACCGGCTCCTACAACATTGCGTTCATCGTGGACATGGTGTTCGCAGCCCTGGCCATCGCGGTGCTGTTCGCCGCCTTGGCTGCGGGCAAGAAGCTGAAGGCCTGGGCCAAGCAGGACGCGGCGAAGTAGTCGCAACGGTGTTCGGCAGCGAGTCGTTTCGGAAGGAGGGTCATCATGGGTTTATCGGCTTCGACGAGTCTTGCCTTCGAGCGCGCTTTGGCGCACTGGGAGCCGTTGTGGCAGCGCGCCTATGATGAGGGCGTCAGTCGCCGCGGGCTTCGGACGGTGCCTTCCCTGAAGGAATGCCTGGCTGAAACGGTGCGGCGCCACGGAGGCGATCCGTGCGTGGTCATGCCGAACGGTTTGTTCACATTTGCCCAAGTGAACGACCAGGCGTGCCGTATTGCAAACGGCTTTGCAGCCCGCGGCCTTTCCAAGGGCGACGCCGTTGTGGCGGCCCTGGAAGATTCGGTGGCGCTGGTGGCGTTGTTCATGGCCTGCTACAAGGGCGGTTTCGTGGTGGTGGGCACCGACGCCCGCTCCACGGCCTGCGAGCTGGCCGAGCGGCTGGCGGAATGCAGGGCCCGGGCCATTGTGGTGGACGAGGTTCACGCCGATGCGGCTCGCGAGGCTTTGGGCGGCGTCGGCGCCGATGCGCTCATGGTGGTGGTCGCGAAAGGCTTTGGCGGTCCGGCTTGCAGCATCTCCGCGCTGGATTCCCTGCGCGAGAGCGAAGTGTCGCTGGCGGAGCTGGCGACCTATCCCGACGCAAGCGAGCCGGCCGTAAGCGTTTCCCCCAACGATACGGCGGTGATCATCTTCACCGGCGGCACCACGGGCAAGAGCAAGGGCTGCCCGCTGACAAACGCCATGCTGGTGCAGGCCCAGGCGCTCTTCCAGCAGGTGCTGCAGCCGGTCTTTCCCGGCTACGGGTTCCCACTGGTGCCCGAAGCCGAGGCGCGCGCGTGGGGCGCCGGCGCCGACATTGCCGCCAGCCGCTGCGCGGTGCCGCCGTCGGTGCTGGTCACAAGCCCCATGGTTCACGCCTACGGCTTGGATCTGGGCGTGAACTGGGCCGTATGCTCGGGAGGGGCTGCGGTGCTGCCGGAAAGCCTTGCGGTGGCCGATGTGGTCCATGCCATCGCGAAGGTGCGCCCGGCGGTGTGGGGCAGCGTGCCGGCGATGCTGGCCCGCGTGACCCGCGAGGCCGAGGCGCAGGGGTGCGACCTGTCGTCGCTGGCTGCCGTGGTGGTGAGCTGTGCCGCCACCCCCCAGGAGCTGCGGTGCGAGTTCGCGCGGCTGAGCTCGGCCCGCATCGTGGAGGACTACGGCATGACCGAGACCTCCGGGCCCGTGGCGCTCACCCCCGCGCTTGCAGGCACCAAACCCGGGGCCGTAGGAGTGCCCGCCCCCAGCACCGACATCCTGGTGGTGGACATGGAAACGGGCACCAGGCCGCTGGGCGCCGGCGAGCGCGGCGAGGTAGTGTTCCGCGGCCCCCAGATCATCGAGGGCTACCTGGACGCGCCGGCCGAGACCGAGCGGGCCCTGCGCAGCGGCTGGCTGTACAGCGGGGACGTGGGCTACTTCGACGAGGACGGGACGCTGTTCGTGGTCGACCGCATCAAGGACGTGGTGCTGGTGGGCGGCTTCAGCGTGTTCCCGCGCGAAATCGACGAGGTGCTCTACGCCCATCCCGACGTGGTGGAGGCCTGCACCATCGGCGTGCCCGACGAGCGCTCCGGCGAGCGCCCGAAGAGCTTCGTGGTGCTGCGCGAAGGGGCCTGCGTTACCGAGCAGGACATCGTGGCGTACTGCCACGAGCACCTGATCGCCTACAAATGCCCCAAATACGTGGAGTTCATCGACGCCATCCCCAAGACGTTTCTCTCCAAGCCCGACAAGAAGGCCTTGCGCAAGCTGGAGGAGCGCAGGCGGGAGGCGCGCCGCGAATAAGGTGTTACTCCGCCCGGACCCGATGCCCAGGCGGATGAACGAAGGCACGGTGCCTTCGCTTTAGGCGAGTTCTACTTGAAGGAGGAACCAACCATGGATTTCACGATTACCGACGAGCAACAGCTGATGCTCGACAGCCTGCGCGAGTTCTGCGAGCGCGAGGTGACCGAAGAGAAGATTCAGAAGTGGTACGAAGACCGTCGCGTTGACCCCGAGGTGTGCAAGGCCTACCTGGACGCCGGTTTCGGCTGGATGTTCCTGCCCGAGGAGTACGGCGGAATCCCCGGCGACGCCGTGACGCTGGCCCTGGTGGTCTCCGAGCTCATGCGCTGCACCGGCGCCACCATGCCGTTCATGTCCTACGGCCTGGCCATGTTCGACCTGGCCGAGTTCGGCAGCGAAGAGCAGGTCAAGGAGGGTATGGAGGCCTATTCGAAGACCGGCGAGCAGTGCTTCAGCCTGGCGCTGTCCGAGCCCTGCGCCGGTTCGGACAACATGTCCATGATTTCCACCTGCACGTGGAACGGCGACGGCACCGTGACCTTGAACGGCACGAAGACCATGGTCAGCCACGCTGAGACCGCGCCCTTCATCATGTTCATCGGCAAGGACGACAATCCCGACCACGACAACAAGTCCATGTCCATGTTCCTGGTTCCCAAGGACATGCCGGGCATCACCATGGCCCCGCTGCACAAGATCGGCCAGACCATCACGAACTTCGACGAGGTGTACTTCGACAACGTCGTGGTGCCCGAGTCCATGCTGCTGGGCAAGAAGGGCGAGGGCTTCAAGCAGCTGATGAAGAACTTCGAGCTGGAGCGCATCATGCTGGCCTCCCATAGCCTGGGCCTGGCGGAAGCCGCCCTGGAGGATGCCGCCCGCTACGCCGCCCAGCGCGAGACCTTCGGCGTGCCGCTGTACAAGCACCAGATCATCCAGGAGATGCTCACCGACATGGAGATCAAGGTGCAGACCATGCGCGATCTGCTGCTGCGCACCGCCTGGGAGTTCGACCAGGGCATGTCGGTGCGTCTGGACAGCGCCCTGTGCAAGCGCTACCTGTCCCGCACCTGCACCGAGGTAGCCTCCATGGCCATGCAGATCTTCGGCGGCATCGGCTACACCACCGAATGCCGCATCGGCCGCATCTGGCAGGACTGCCGCGGCGACTCCTTCGCCGGCGGCACCGAGGAGATCATGGTGCACATCGCCGGTCGCCAGGTTGTGAAGAAGTACGCGTCCGACCTGTTGTAAGTGTTTTCGGCCCCGCTGCTCCCCTGCGTGCGGCGCGGCGGGGCCTTCGCGTTGGGGAGCCGAGGAAGGGAGGCATCATGGCCGCATCGAAGAAGCCCCAGGACGGGGGCCAGGCTGCCGAAGGTGCCAAGAACGCCTACGAGTACGCTTTCGAACCGGTGCCGGAATCGAAGCGCAAGACGGGCATCAGCCTGTTCATGGTGCTGGCCGGCTATCCCATAGCCGTGTCGAACTTCGTGACCGGGGCCGCGGTGGGCTACCGCATGCCCTTCGCCGAGGCCACCGCCGCCTTCCTCTGCGCCGACGCCTTCCTTATCGCCGTGGCCATCATGATGGGCCTGGCGGCCTTCGCCACCGGATACTCCACGGCGTTTCTATCGCGCATGGTGTTCGGCAAGCGCGGCTCGGCCATCTTCTCGGCGCTCATCGTGCTGTCGTCGGTCACCTGGATCGGCATCAACGGCAACACCTTCGGGTCCATGGTGACGGCGAACTTCCCGGCCATCGCCGTGCCCAGCGTGATCATAGGCGTGGTCATCATCTTGGTGTGGTCCATCTCCGCCGCTCACGGCTACAAGGGTATGGAGATCGTCTCGTGGATGGGCGTGCCTACCGCTGTGGCCATGGGCGTCATCTGCTTCGTCATGGTGGGCATGCAAAGCGGCGGCTACGGATCGCTGCTCTCGTTCGCGCCGCCTGCGGGCATGGAGATGGGGTTCACCGACGCCACCGCCTCCATCGTGGGCAGCTGGCTGTTCGGCTGTCTGATCGCCGCCGACGTGTGCCGGTTCGCGAAATCCAAGCGCCACGTGGTGGTCTGCTGCGCCGGGGCGTTTCTGCTGGGGCTCTTCGGGTTCCAGATGGTGGGCTGCGTGGTGGCCCAGATCGCCCAGAACCCGAACTTCTCCGAGGCCACGGCGCTCATGGGCCTGGGGTACCTGGTGCTGGCTTGCACGCTGGTGTGCCTGTGCACCACCCAGGACAACAACATCTACGGCGCCGGCCTTGCCATGCAGAACATCTTGAGCGAGACGAAGCTGGGAGGGAAGGTCACCCACACCCAGATGGCCGTGTTCATCACGGCGCTCTCCAGCGTGCTTGCCCTGTGCAACATCCTCGACTACCTGCTGCCGGTCATCACGTTTCTGTCCGTGCTGCTCTCGCCGGTGCCGGCGCTCATCGTGTCCGAGCGCGTGTTCGTGAAGCACCCGAAGATGGGCATCATGTCGAATCCCGTGGCCCTGGCCTGTTGGATTGCCGGCGGCATTGTGGGGCAGGTGTGCCTGAGCGCGAACTTCTTCGTGCCGCCGGTGGTGTCGTTCCTGTTTACCATGGTGCTCTACACGGCGGCCAGCAAGGTGCTGGACGGCAAGCTGCTCGCGGGGCGGGGCCTCGTCGTAGGCGGCGCCAGCGTACGCGAAGGCGCCGTGGCGGCCGATGCTGCGGCGGGTGCCGTGGCGACCGAAGGCGACGCCGCCGGCCGGACCGACTAGGGCGCGTCGGGGGGGGGCGAGCTTCGCTAGTCCGTAGCTCCGCGCGGGCCCTTGGCCTGCGCCGCTTTGCCGTCGCGTGATAGCGCAGGCGGAACGGGGGATTCCGGGGCGGCCGGTCCGTCCGTCTTGGTCCTCATCAGCAGCGCCACCATCTCGCGTTCCAACTTGACGTACAGCTGGGGGATCAGCTCGTCGGGCTGCCCTTGTAGCACCAGCGTGGCCAGCAGCTGCAGCGACAGGCTGGGATTGCTTACGGTAAGCGGCTGCAGGCGTATGCCCTCGTCGGTGAACGTAGCCAAGGCGTAGTTGTCCAAGATTTGCTGGGAGTCGCCGGGTTTTGCCATGTCGTCTTGCACCGGCGCCTGCCGGTCCTCGCGGCTGCGCGTACGTCCCACGATGGCCTGTGCGTCGTTGGCGGGGCTCATCAGCAGCAGCGAGACGGGAACGCCCAAGGCTTCGGCGATTCGCTCCACGTTGGACAGCGACGGGTTCACCACCTGCTGCTCGATATTGCCAATGTAGGTGCGGTGCAGCCCCGCAGCCTCTCCGAGCTTCTCCTGGGACAACCCCTGCGCCTTTCGGAAATTCCGCACATTCGTAGCGAAGACTTCAGCGACGTTCATGCCTTGCAGCCCTTTCATCAGGTTCTATACTGATGAAAGCCGAAGCAGCGAAGCCGTTCTACAGTCAATCCATAGCACTTGGGCCGCCGAAGGGAGACCCAAGGGGAATGCGTTCGCTGGTTTTTTGCGGCTGCCGCGCCGCCGCGTCTTCGGAACCCGCTAGGCCGACACCGGTGCCCAGATGCGCACGCTGCAGCGCTTCACTTCAGGGCCGTCAACCGGCTCGTCGTGCAGGCTGGCGTAGGTGACTATCCTGTCTTTGGCGCCGCTGCTAGCAAGGTAATCGCCGAAGCTCTGGGCTCCGTCCTCTGCGTCGAAGGCGAAGTAGGTGCTACCCCCCAGGTCGACCCCGCAGACAGACCTGGTGGACTTCACGAAGAAGTACGGACCGCACCAGGCCGGGGCGCAAGTAGGTACGCGGCTGTAGTTGAACCAGGGCACGCGGCTGTAATCGCCGCCGGAGGGGACGGAATCCACGTCAGGCGTGTAGGTGCCGATGTTGGCGATGCCGTCGCCGTAGGCGTAACCGGCGTCGAAGGCGAACGAGAAGCCGGTGGGCCCGAAGGCCACTTCCAGCGGCTTCATGGAACGGGGAAGGGCCAGCGTGTCGGTGACCTGGCCGGTTTTCACGTCGATGCGGGTCAGCTGGTAGTGGATGGAGGAGGTGTCCGTGCGCGGTGCCACCACCACTGCCCCGTCGGCCCCGTAGGGCGCGCAGGCCATGCGCCCGTGGGAGGTGCAGGCCACCGAGGCGTCGGCCGATCCCAGCGTCGCCTGCATGAGCACCGAGTCCTCGGTGGAGCAGGGTCCGTCGAGGCAGGGAAGCACCTGCCAGAACCCCTGGTCCTCCACGATGGCCAAGGTGGGCGTCTGCCATTCCTCGCACAGCCCCTCGTCCATCACCACGGGCTCGCCCAGGCCGCCCTCGCCGTCGGACTTCGCGCTCAGCACCCGCCACAGGCCGTCCATGATGTCGGACTCGATCCACAGCGCCCCGTGGCTGGTGGCGCGCACGTCGTAGATCTCGAAGCCTTCGGCGGCTCCTGCGGCTTGCGAAAGAGCCGTGGTCAGCGTGCCGGTCTCAAGGTCCAGAAGCCCTACCTGGGTGAGCGGGGTCCCGTCGTCGCCGGGGATGAGGCATGCGGCAACCTTGCCGTCGTTTTCCCAGACCAAAGACCCGTAAGGCAGGGTGACGTCCATCACCTTGCTCATGTAGGCGGTGGAGTCCTCGGCATATTCCAGGTCGTCCACGGTGGTCACGGCCGCTTCGGGAACGGTCAGCACGTTCTCCACGGTGTCGGCCTCCTCGGCCCGCCGGGAGCGGTTGATCATGAACGCGCCGCCTGCGCCCGCCACGGCCAGCACCCCCGCGCCGGCGGCCCCTATGAGGAAGCGACGGCGGGTGAGCAGCGGCTTGTCGAAGCCGCCCGTGCGCGACACGGGCTTGCGGTTGGGATGGGGGCCGTGGCTGCGGGCGCCCAGAGACGGGCGCGAGGAGGCATGGCCGGCGGTGGGGGAGCCAAAGGATCGGGAGGTGCTTTGGCGGGAAGGCCGGGATGAGGAGCGGGCATGCGCAGACGTTCGCCCCCGCTGCCCGCGGGATGTATGGGTACCAGCGCCGAAGGTGCGCTCTCTGCTCTCTGTCATGGGGCTATTGTGTCAGGTAGCGCCCAGATGGGTAAGCCTATGAGGGTAAATGCTACAATAAGCGCAAACAAGACGGAACCAATCCACGTTGATCGCAATGCCCATTGACGAGTGTGAGGATGTAGTTGTGAACAACAGAGCCATGCCTATGAACAACGGAGAAACCCGCCGCATCCTGCTGGTGGAGGACGAGAAGGCCATCCGCGAGGCAGTCACCGCCTACCTTGAGCGCGAGAACTACTGGGTTACGGCCGTGGGCGACGGCCAGGATGCGCTGGAGGAGTTCTCCAAGCACCACTTCGACCTCATCATCCTGGACCTCATGCTGCCCCGCTGCCCCGGCGAGCGCGTGTGCCGCATCATCCGCGACAACTCCGACGTGCCCATCATCATGCTCACCGCCAAGGGCGAGGTGGAAGACCGCATCATCGGCCTGGAACTGGGCGCCGACGACTACCTGGTGAAGCCCTTCAGCCCTCGCGAGCTGGTGGCCCGCTCCCGCGCCCTGCTGCGCCGCGTCCACGCCGATTCCGAGCCTCAGCGCGAGGTGCTGGAGTTCGGCGAGCTCACCATCGACGTGTCGGGCCACAAGGTGCTGGTCTCCGGCAAGGAGATCGACCTTACGGCCAGCGAGTTCAAGCTGCTGACCACCCTTTCCCGCTATCCGGGCCGCGTGTACTCGCGCATGGAGCTGGTGGAGAAGGTTCTCGGCTACGACTTCGAGGGCTACGAGCGCACCATCGACTCCCACGTGAAGAACCTGCGCGCCAAGATCGGCGACAACCCTCGCAATCCCAAGTGGCTCCACACCGTTCACGGCGTGGGCTACCGGTTCGAGGACCCCTCGAAGAGCGGGCAGTAGCAGCAACCGTCGTATCCGCCGCAAGGTACTAGGCTTCTCCCTTGTTTATACCACCTTCCTACGATACCCAGGCGCACGCCGCACCCAGCAACGGGGCGGCGTGTTCTGCTGTTCCAGAGCAGAGCGCCCCGGGCCAAACGCCCGACGGCGAGGGCCATAAGGGCCCGTCCCAGAGCGCGTCGAACATGCGCCGCGAAAGCACGCGCAAGGGCTTCTTCTACCGCTGGAGCCGCTTCACCTACACCATGCGCGTGACGGCCTGCTTCGGACTCATCGCCGCCATGACCGCGCTGGTGGCCATCGGCGTGCTGTCGTTCGTGTGGGACCAGCATTTCCAGTCCTACACGAAGGAGAACATGCAGTCCCTGGCCGACTCCGTGGCCACCCGCGTCGCGGACATCTACCGGGAGACCGGCCGGCTGGACAACAATGGCGAGGTGATCGCGGTGGCCAAGTACGCCGAGAGCCTCAGCTCCGGCGCCGGCATCGTCATCACGAACAACCTGAACCATTCCATCGTCTACGATTCGGCCGCCATAGGGTCGGGTATCGGGCTCACGGGCATGAACGGCCCCACCTTGGCGCCGCCGCCCTCCGCCGCCGGCATAGAAACCTCCAACATCGTGGTGGACGGTGTGGCCGTGGGTTCGGTGCGCGTGTGGGTGTACGGCTCCGACGCGCTGCTCACCCATACCGACGAGCAGTTCCGCGACCAGTCCTACCAGGCCATGCTCATAGCCGCGGCCGCTGCCATCGTTTTGGCGTCGTGCATCGGCTTTCTGTTCGCGCGGGCCTTGGTGAGCCCCATCAACCGCATGACCAAGACGGCCAAGGCCATCGCCGAGGGCGACATGTCGGCCCGCACCGAGCTGCACGGCGAGGACGAGGTGGCGCGCCTGGGCGAAACCTTCGACGCCATGGCCGACTCCATCGAGCGCGACCGCGAGCTTGAGCGGCGCCTCACCACCGACGTTGCCCACGAGCTGCGCACGCCGCTCATGGCCATCCAGTCCACCGTGGAGGCCATGGTGGACGGCGTGTTCGAAGCCGACGAGGAGCGCCTGGAAACGGTGAACTCCGAAGTGCAGCGCCTCAGCCGCCTGGTGAACGCCATCCTGAAGCTGTCACGCCTGGAAAGCCGCACCACGCCCATGAAGGAGGAGCCGCTCGATCTGGGCCAGCTCATCCAGGGTATCATCCTCACCCACGAGGCCTTCGCAGTGGATTCGGGCCTGTCGCTTTCCTACAGCGCCGAGCCCGACGTGTGGGTCATGGGCGATTCCGACATGATTCGCCAGGCCACCGCGAACCTCATCTCCAACGCAGTGCGCTACACTCCCGAAGGGGGCTCCATCACCGTGTCGGTATCGCGCGGGCCCGAGATGGCGGCGGTGGCCGTGCGCGATACGGGCATCGGGCTGTCTCCGGAAGAGGCGAAGATGGTGTTCAGTCGCTTCTGGCGCGCCGACGCCGGCCGCAACCGCGAAAGCGGCGGCTTGGGCGTGGGCCTTGCGGTGGTGAAGGAGATCGTCGACCGTCACCAGGGCTACGTGACCGTGGAGGGCGAAGAGGGCAAGGGCGCCTGCTTCACCATCCACCTGCCCATGATCGAGGACGGGCGCAGAAAGAAGCACGGGGAAAAGAAGGACGCCCGCAAGCGTCCTCAGGCGTAAGAGGAAAGGAAGCACATGATGGCCATCGATATCAAGCCGACAGCACAGGGCAAGGTCCGCGACCTGTACGATCTGGGGGACAAGCTTCTGCTGGTGGCGACCGACCGCATCTCGGCCTTCGACTACATCCTGCCAGACGAGATTCCCTACAAGGGCCAGGTGCTCACCCAGCTGTCGGTGTTCTGGTTCCATCTGCTGGAGGGCGTGGTGGAAAACCACCTCATCTCGGCCGACGTAGCCGACTTGCCCGACGAGTTCAAGCCCTACGCCGACTACCTGGCCGGACGCTTCATGTTGGTGAAGAAGTGCGAGATGTTCCCGGCCGAGTGCATCGTGCGCGGCTACCTGGCCGGCAGCGGGCTTAAGGAGTACCAGCAGAAGGGCAGCGTGTGCGGCATCGCCCTTCCCGAGGGCCTGGTGAACTCCTCCAAGCTGCCCGCGCCCATCTTCACCCCCTCCACCAAGGCCGAGATCGGCGACCACGACGAGAACATCAGCTACGAGCGCCTGGCCCAGATCATCGGCGACGAGGACGCCGAGGCGCTGCGCCATCTGTCGGTGTCGGTGTACGAGAAGGCTCGCGACCATGCGGCGGCCCACGGCATCATCATCGCCGACACGAAGTTCGAGTTCGGGCGCGTGGACGGACAGATCATCCTGGCCGACGAGGTGCTGACGCCGGATTCCTCGCGCTTCTGGCCCGGGGACACCTACCAGCCCGGCGGCGACCAGCCCTCCTTCGACAAGCAGTTCGTGCGCGACTGGCTGTCGGCGAACTGGGACCGCACCGGCGAGCCGCCCCATCTGCCCGCCGACGTCATCGAGAAGACAAGCCAGAAGTACATCCAGGCCTACGAGCTGATCACCGGGCAGAAGTTCGTGCCCGCCGCCTAGGATTGTCTTGCGCGGGCGAGGTATCGCTGCCTTCCGCCCGCGCGATTTCGTTTCCCGCGCCCATTCCAAGGAGCATCATGACGCAGAGAAATCCCATGAACGACCGCTACACCGCCGACGGCCGCAAGGGGCAGACGCGCAAGAGCGCTGCTTCCGCCCGTCCGAAGTCCAAGGCCGCCTCGTCGGTTCGCGTGCAGTCCACGGTGAAGACGAAGGCCGAGATCAAGGCCGAGCAGAAGGCGGCCCGCGCCAAGCAGCAGGAGCTGGACCGCAAGTACTACAATCCGCCCACCGCCCGCTTCAAGAAGCTGACGCGCCTGTGGTGGGCGCTTCTGGCCAGCGCCATCATCTTCACGGTGCTCTCGTGGGTGCTGCGTCCCTACATCGGCGAGATCCCCTGCTTCGTGGTGCTGGGCCTGGCCTACGCCGCCATCATCGCCGCGTTCTACGTCGATTTGGGCCTGCGCCGCAAGGAGCGTCGCCGCTACCAGGAGCAGATGGAGGCTCACAAGTCCAAGGAGGCCCGGGCGGCGGAGAAGGCCCAGAAGGCTCAGGCCCGCGCCCAGAAGGCCGAGGCCCAGCAGAAGTACGACGAGGCCAAGGCCGCCGAGGCTGCCAAGCCCAAGCGCCGCGGCCTGTTCGGCAGCGGCTTCTCCCTGGCCAACCGCGAGCAGATGAAGGCCGAGCGCGCCGCCGCCAAGGCCGAGAAGGCGGCCGCAGCCGATGCGGAGTACCAGGCCAAGAAGGCGGCCAGCGATCAGGTTGCCTCCGATTCGACCTCGAAGTAGCCTTCGGTCCACCAGCTTTGCCCTGCCAGCTTTCGCCCGCAAGAGAAAGGCGCCGCAATGGTTTCGCGCGTATACGTTGAGAAGAAGCCCGGATTCGACGTGGAGGCCTCTCAGCTGCTCCACGAGCTGCGGCAGACGCTGGGGATCGGCTCGATCACGGGCCTGCGGCTGCTGAACCGCTACGATGTTGAAGGTGCGGACGACGCGCTGTTCGACCAGTGCGTGGCCACGGTGTTCAGCGAACCGCAGACCGACTGGGCCACCGAGGAGCTTCCCCAGGTGGAAGGGGCTGCGGTGTTCGCCGTGGAGCCGCTGCCGGGGCAGTTCGACCAGCGTGCCGACTCGGCCGCCGTGTGCATGCAGCTGGTGAGCCAGGGCGAGCAGCCCAGCGTGGCGTCGGCCAAGGTGTACATCCTGGAGGGCGATTTGTCCGCCGAGGACGTGGAAGCGGTGAAGCGCTTCGTCATCAACCCGGTGGAGAGCCGCGAGGCGTCGCTTGAGGTGCGCCAGACGTTGGCCGTGGACTACCCGGAGCCGGCGGACGTGGAGGTGCTCGAGGGCTTCACCCAGCTGGACGAGGCTGGGCTTGCGGCCTTCATCGCCGAGCGCGGGCTTGCCATGGACCTGGCCGACATCCTGTTCTGCCAGCGCTACTTCGCCGAGGAGGGGCGCCAGCCTACCATCACCGAGATCAAGATGATCGACACCTACTGGTCGGACCACTGCCGCCACACCACCTTCGGCACGGTGCTGGACGAGGTGTCCATCGCCGACAGGAACGTGCAGCTTGCGTTCGATAAGTACCTGGACATGCGCCATGAGCTGGGACGGGACGAGAAGCCGGTGTGCCTGATGGACATGGGCACCATCGGCGCGAAGTGGCTTAAAGCCCATGGCATCCTGACCAACCTGGACGAGTCCGACGAGATCAACGCCTGCACCGTGAAGGTGAAGGTGGACGTGGACGGGCAGGAACAGGACTGGCTGTACCTGTTCAAGAACGAGACCCACAACCATCCCACCGAGATCGAGCCCTTCGGCGGGGCAGCCACCTGCGTGGGAGGCGCTATCCGCGACCCCTTGTCGGGCCGCTCCTACGTGTACCAGGCCATGCGCCTGACCGGTGCAGCCGATCCCACAGTGCCGGCGTCGAAGACCATCCCCGGCAAGCTTTCCCAGCGCAAGCTGGTCACCACGGCGGCGGCCGGCTATTCCTCCTACGGCAATCAGATAGGCCTGGCCACGGGCCAGGTGAACGAGGTGTACCATCCCGGCTACGCCGCCAAGCGCATGGAGATCGGCGCCGTGGTGGGTGCCACGCCTGCCGACCACGTGCGCCGCGAGACGCCGGCGGCGGGGGATGTGGTGGTGCTTCTGGGCGGCCGTACCGGGCGCGACGGCATCGGCGGCGCCACGGGTTCCTCGAAGGCCCACGATGCCAGCTCCCTTGAGAGCTGCGGGGCCGAGGTGCAGAAGGGCAACGCCCCCGTGGAGCGCAAGATACAGCGACTGTTCCGCCGCGGCGAGGCGTGCCGCATGATCAAGCGCTGCAACGACTTCGGGGCCGGCGGCGTGTCCGTGGCCATAGGCGAGCTGGCCGACGGCTTGCGGGTGAACCTGGACGCGGTGCCCAAGAAGTACGACGGCTTGGACGGCACGGAGCTCGCCATCTCTGAATCCCAGGAGCGCATGGCCGTGGCGCTGGCGGCCGAGGACGTGGACGCCTTCATAGCCCTGGCCCACGAGGAGAACCTTGAGGCCACCCCGGTGGCCGTGGTGACCGAGGAGCCGCGGGTGCGCATGGAATGGCGCGGCAAGACCATCGTGGACGTGAGCCGCGAATTCCTGGCCAGCAACGGCGCTCCCAAGCATGCTTCGGTGGAGGTGCCTGCGCGCCAGAGCTTCGCCGACAGCCCTTGCGACCGCGCTTTCGAGGCGTCCTTCGAGCTGGCCGACCCCATGGTGGACGCCGTGTGCGAGGCCGACGATTTGGAGCTGGCCCTGAAGGCGCTCATGGGCGACATCAACCGCGCTTCCAACAAGGGGCTTTCCGAGCGCTTCGACTCCACCGTCGGCGCCGGCACCGTGCTCATGCCCTTCGGCGGCGCCCGCCAGCTGACGCCCTCCCTGGCCATGGTGGCCAAGCTGCCGGTGATGGGCGGCAAGACCACCACGGTGTCGGGGCTTTCCTGGGGCTTCAACCCCTACCTTTCGGCGTTCGACCCCTATGCGGGCTCCTACATGGCGGTGCTCGACTCCGTGGCGAAGCTAGTGGCCACCGGTTTTCAGCGCAAGGACATGTACCTGTCGCTGCAGGAGTACTTCGAGAAGCTGCGCACCGACCCGGTGCGTTGGGGCAAGCCGACCCAGGCGGTACTGGGCGCGCTCATGGCCCAGGTTGACTTCGGTGTAGGCGCCATCGGCGGCAAGGACTCCATGTCCGGCAGCTTCGAGGAGCTGGACGTGCCGCCCACCCTGGTGTCCTTCGCCACGGCCGTGGGGTCGGTTCAGCGCATCGTGTCCCCCGAGCTCAAGCAGCCGGGTGACAGCTTGGTGTGGCTGTGCTTCGAGGATTCCGAAGCGTCCAGCCTGCGCGATACGCTTGATGCCGCCGAGCACCTGATCGGTGCCGGCGTGGTGCGGGCCTGCGCGAGCGGCGGCTGGGGCGGCTTGGCCGAGACCCTGGTGAAGATGGCCGCGGGCAATGGCCTGGGCGCCGACCTGTCGGGTTCGATCGACCTGGCCTCCCTCTTCGAGCCGGCCTACGGCACCTTCGTGCTGGAGCTGGCGGCGGGCGAGGACATCGACACGGTGGCCGACCGCTTGGAAGAGGCGGGCCTGGCCGACGGCGTCGACCTGGTGGAACTGGGGCCGGTGACCAAGGATTATGCGCTGGTATGCGAGGACCAGCGGGCCGATTTGGCGGCGGTGCAGGAAGCGTGGGAGCGCGGCATCGAGGACGTGTTCCCCTACCGCAGCAGCGACGGCGATGCGGCGGCGGTGGAGGGCCAGGTGGATACGCTGGTGGGCGAGCTGCGCGCGGCGGGCGTGGGGGAGGATCTCCTTTCCTGGGCCGGCGAGCCGGGCGCATCTGCCGAGCGTCCGAGCGATCCCTTCGCCGTGCCCTTCGTCCATGGCACCTCCGCGCTGCCGCTTACGTTCGGCGCCTCGTGCCCCAAGCCGCGCGTGGTTATCCCGGTGTTCCCGGGAACCAACTGCGAGTACGACACGGCGGCGGCCTTCGAGCGCGCAGGTGCCGTGCCCACCACCTTCATCGTGAACAACCTGTCTCCCGAAGCGGTGGCGGAAAGCGCACGCGAACTGGCGCGGCTGATCGGCCAGTCCCAGATCGTCATGCTGCCCGGCGGCTTCTCCGGCGGCGACGAGCCGGACGGGTCGGCCAAGCTGATCGCGTCCTTCTTCCGCGCTCCCCAGGTGACCGAGGCGGTGCGCGATTTGCTGCAGAACCGCGATGGGCTGATGCTGGGTATCTGCAACGGGTTCCAGGCGCTGGTGAAGCTGGGGCTGGTGCCCTTCGGCGACATCGTGGCCATGGACGACGCGTGCCCCACGCTCACGTTCAACCAGATTGGCCGCCATCAGAGCTGCATCGTTCGCACGCGGGTGGCCTCGGCCATGAGCCCGTGGCTTGCGCGCTGCCAGGAGGGCGACGTCCACACGGTGGCCATCAGCCATGGCGAGGGCCGTTTCGTGGCGCCGCCGGCGGTGCTGGCTTCCATGCTGCAGGGCGGCCAGGTGGCAACCCAGTACGTGGACGGCTTCGGGGCTCCCTCCATGAGCCTGGCCGCCAATCCCAACGGTTCGGTGCTGGCCATCGAAGGCATCACCAGCCCCGACGGGCGCGTGTTCGGCAAGATGGGCCATACGGAACGCACCGGCGCGGGCCTGTACCGCAACATCCCCGGCTGGGCCGACATGCCGCTCTTCGAAGCCGGCGTGGACTACTTCGCCTAAGGGATCGAGGGTATAAGCCGAATGAAGCACGAGAACGGCAATCAGCAGGTCCCGGCGGGCCGAGGGGAGTGCGCCCCGAACCCTGCGGGCAAGTCGGACGGCGGCAGGGGGCCGGGCAGGGCGGGCAAAGCGGATAAGGTGACGCGCATGGGGTCGGCGCCCATCCCGGGGCTGATCGTGGAGTTCGCCATCCCGTCCATTGCGGGCATGCTGGTCAACGGTGCCTACAACGTGATCGACTCCATATTCCTGGGCCAGGCCGTAGGCGAGATCGGCCTGGCTACGGCCACGGTGGCCATGCCTATCATGACGGTGTTCATGGCGCTGTCCATGCTGGTGGGCAACGGCGGCAACGCCCTAGCCGCCCTGCGCATGGGGGAGGGCCGTCGCGACGAGGCCAACCGCAGCCTGGGCAACACCGTGACGCTGTCCATCGTATTGTCGGCCATCGTGGCTGCGGCCATCGCCATGCCGCCGGTGATAGACGGGGTGCTGGCGGTATCGGGCGCGACTGCCGACGATTGGGACTCGGCGCATACCTTCATCTCCATCATCTCCTTCGGCTTCATCTTCCAAAGCATCGGCATGGGCGTGAACAACTTCATCCGCACCGCCGGCGCCCCCAACCGCGCGCTGGTGACCATGGTGGTGGGCGCCCTTTCCTGCACGGCGCTGAACTACCTGTTCGTGATGGTGCTGGGCTGGGGCGTGCGCGGAAGCGCTCTGGCCACGGTAGCGGGACAGGCCGTCTCCTGCGGCTGCGTGCTGTGGTACTTCCTGTTCACGAAGAACGTGCCCATGCGCCTGCAGCTGCGCTTCATGGGGCTTAAGGCCGCCACGGTGCGCAAGATCTTCGCTTTGGGGCTTGCCAGCTGCCTGATCCAAGCCGGCATGGCCGTGGTGAACTTCGTGCTGAACAACCTGCTGAACTACTACGGGTCGCTCAACCCCATAGGGGCCGAGGGGGCGCTTGCCTCCATCGGCGTGGTGCAGCGCGTGGCCAGCTTCGTGGTGCTGCCCCTGATCGGCATGGCCATAGCCATCCAGCCGCTGCTGGGATTCAACTACGGCGCCCACCTGTTCGCCCGCGTGCGCAAGACCTTCTGGGGCGGCGTTGTCGGCGCCACGGGCATCGCCGTGGTGCTGTGGGCGCTGGTGCACCTGTTCGCCCCTTCCATCGTGGGGTTCTTCGGCATCGAAGAGGGCGGCCTGCGCGACTTCACGGTATTCGCCTTGGGCATCCAGCTGATCATGCTGCCGTTCGTGGGCTTTCAGATCGTTGGCTCGAACTACTTCCAGGCCACGGGCCAGCCGGCGAAGTCGATCTTTTTGTCGCTCACGCGCCAGATCTTGTTCCTCGTGCCGCTGCTGTTCGTGATGCCGCTGGTGCTCCCCCAGCTCAGCGACGGGCTGACCAGCCTGGACGCCCTGTACTTCGCCACGCCCTTGGCCGACTTCCTGTCCATCTTCACCACGGTGGTGTTCATGGCCGTGGAGATGCGTCGTCTCGGCAAGCTGGAGGCGGGAAAAATAGAAGCGAAATTCTGACGGGGGCTGCGCGGGGATAGCCGCTCCGTTAAGATTCGTACCATGACGCCTCGATGATCGGGGCGAGCCCCTGTACGGGATGCCGGCCTGGTCGGCATCGGGAAGGACCGAGGTTTCACGGTGAGCAATTCGCGCAAGGACAAGGCATCTACGTCTGCCGTTTACCGGCTTCAGCCGCAGCTGGACGGCGCTTCCGTGCGCAAGGCGATCTTGGCCGACGCGTTGGCGCCCGTTCGGGAGGCGACGCGCCGGGGCAGCTCTGCGTCGTCGGAAGCGGCCGAGTGGTCGGCGGGGCGCAAGAAGCTGGGCAACCTTGCCGCGGTGAAGCTGGCGCCGCTTGGGAGCGAAGGCTCGCCTGCCGGGGAGGCGGAAGGCGGGTCGCCTGCCGCTGCGCCGGTTTCGGATGCAAGCGGCAACGCCTCGGCGCTGCCAGCGCCTGCAGCAGCCGACCGGGTGCCCGGGTTGCCGCCCGCTGTGCCCGCACCTGCACCCGACGGTGCATCCGCATCTGCGCCCGCGCCTGAGCCGGGGGAGATGCCTCATCCAGACGCAGCGAACGGCGCCACGGTGGCCTGCGAGGGCGGCGTGCCCGAGCGCTCTGCCGATGGCGGCGCCGCCGAAGAGCCGGCGGAAGCATCCGGCGCGTTCCCGAAGCGGCGGAGCCGTGCCAACCTGCTCTTGGCGATGAAGGGGCCTTCCCAGGCTTGCGAAGGGCAAGGCGAGCCGAAGCCGACACCCGCTGAAGCAGCTACGCCGTCGAAGCCGGAGGGCGTGGGCACCATCGGGGGCCCGGCTTACGGATGGGTGGAAGGGGGGCTGCCCACCCCTGCCGGCGGTGGATGCTATGCGGTGGAGTTCCTGGACGACGAGCAGGTGCGGGTGCTGGCCTACATCGACCCGTTCGGCCGCGCCTTCGCTACGGACAAGCCTAGCGCCGTTCCCCCGGCTCGGCTTCCCGACCTGTGCTTCGAGCCCGACGAGCACAACAAAGGACGCCGCCGCATCGAGGGAAGCGTGCTGGCGAGGGGTGCCGCGGGCGAGGGAGACGCCGTGGATGTGGCGCGCTACTCGTGTTTGGACGATGCCTACGAGCTGTGCGACACCTGGTACGCCTTCGGCGGCCACGATAGGGGACTTTCCTACAACGATGCCATGACCAGGGCGTTCTTTGCCTTCGTGTACCGGCCGGCGCAAGGTGCCACGCCGGTGCCGGCGCGGGGTTTGGGCGGCATCTTCGACTCGCTGCGTTCCGAGAACTTCGTGCGGTCGCTTCTGGCCATGGTGGGCCATGTGAACGATGCGATGAGGGACCCGTCGCTTTCCGTTCCCGGCCTGGTGCAATGCCTGGTGCGTTGGCTCGACGAGGCAGCGGGGGGAAGCCTTCGCTCGCTGGGGCTTGCTGACGGGGACTTGCGGCTGGTGCGCACCGTTCGCTACGGGGACACGTTCTTCGTGGGCAACGAGAGCGAGGACAACCGCCTGTCCGCGTCGCAGGTGTGGGCCATCGAGGCGGCGCTCAATCGCTTTCTGCTGGCATCCGAGCGGCTGGGAGACGCGGCGGGCCGGGCGACGGTGGAAGAGGCGCAGCAGGCCGACCGCGAGGTGATTGCCCTGGCTGCGACCCAGTCTCCGGTCATAGGGCCGTTGGCGGGCAGCCCCAAGTACATCGACGGGCGGGATTTCCCCGATTCCGAATGGCGTTTCCGCTGCCGGTTCGCGGCGGCCCTGGAGCGCATGCGCGTGCCCTTCCGCGTGTCCGTCGCCTTCCGCAGCGACGTGGATGCGGGAGTGGCGGCCCTGGACGTTACGTTGCCCCAGGTGGAGATGATGCGCTCCTGCGACGAGGTGCCGATGCAGGCGGGGGAGGGCGAGGCTGCGGCGGCGGCCGAGGGGGAAAGTGCCCCGCAGGCCGGCGACGAGGCGACGGCTTCGATCGCGAGCGAGGAGCCTGCGCCTTCCGACGACGCGGCGGTTGGGGGGCTGGACGCGGCGTCTCTGTACGGCCTGCGCATGGGCCTGTGCGCGGCGGCGACGGCGTTTCGGGCCAGCGATTCGGTGTCGAAGGTGCACCTGTACCTGCACGCCCTGGACGACGAGAGCGTGGGCGACGGCCCGATGCGCAGCATGGGGTTCATGGCGTCCGGCGACGATTTCGACGCGCTGTTCCTGAACCAGCAGGAGCCCGACGGCGTGGCCGTGGTGGCCGACCTGCACCGGGAGCAGGGGGTTGCCGTGGTGGCGCTGAGCCGCGAGGCTTTCGAAGCCACCGACGGCTTCAAGGAGGCTCGCGCGGGTGATCCGCTGCCGCTGTACCGGCAACACGACGCCATCCTGTCGAAGTTCGCGCTGCAGGGTATAGGGCCCTTCGACGCCGTGCGCAGCCTGCCCAGCGCCGCAGTGCGCAAGGACCTGCCAGAAGTGGGCCGCGAGGATCTGGGGCCGGAAGCCGCGAAGGCCTTGGGCGCCGGCAACTCCTTCGACGTGCGCATCGTCTACGATGGCGAACTGCGCCGCTTCGCCGAGGAGCTGGCGGACTCCATCGTGGACGCGACCACCGTGGCCCAGGCCATCGCCGTGGTCCGCGCCGCCCAGGAGCAGGAGAGCCAGAAGCGCAACGAGCCCGGGGTGAGTGCCTGTACGCGCCTGATGACGGCCCTGGCGGAGGGCAGCGTGGGACTGGGGGACCAGAACGCCATCGTGGGGGTGTGCCTGGGCGAGGACCGCTGCCGTCTTGCCAACCTGCGGGCAGACGCCCTTTCCGAGCAGGGGGAATTCGACGAGGCGGCGTCGCTTCTCATCGATGCCATACGCGAGTCGGCGGCGCTAGACGGGTTCATCGACGGCAGCACCACGGTGTTCCGCTCCTTTGACACCTACGCCAGCCGCCTGTTGTACAACCTGGCGCGCGAGGGCGTGGTGACCGGCGTGGACGCCGTGGAGGCCGATGGCGGCAGGCACGTGGAGCTGACCACCGATTCGTTCTTCGTGGCCCATGCGGAGGTGACGCGGCTGCTGGAGCGGTCGTTCCAGTACACCGAGCAGGCGGTGGCCTACGGCAAGCGCCTGATCGAGCTGTCGCCTACGGTGGCGCTGGGGTACCGGGTGCTCGGGCGCGCCTACATGCTGACCGGCGATATGGAAAGTGCCCGCAAAACGTTGGTGGCGGGGCTTAAGACCGCATTGGTTGCGGGTGACATCTCCGCGCTGTACTACCAGCTGGCCTACGTGCTGTGGAAGATGGGCAAGCCCGAGGTGGGCGCGGCCGCCTACGCCAAGTGCCTGGAGATTTCTCCGGTGGTGGCGTCCCAGGCCCAGGCGGAGCTGGAGGAGCTGCTGGAGGAGGCGTCCATGCCGGCGCCGGAGCCGGCCCGGGTGGACCGCACTCTGCGTCAGGGCGGCGTGCCCGTGGCGCCCCGGCCGTGCCTGCTCAACGAGATAGACAAGGCCGTGGTGGCGGCGGTGCAGGAGAACCTGTTCCCCGTAGCGCGCGGGCTTCTGGCCGTGCGCCTGCGCTACCGCCCCGACGATGCCCTGAGCAACGTGCTTCGATCGTTGAGCGATTAGGAAAGGCCCGCGGTTCGGTGCGAACCGCGGGCCTTTTTCTTCGGCGGGCTGCTTGTCGCTTCCCCGGCTGCGTCTGCGGGCGCGCTACAGGATGAGCGGCAGCACCGAGGAGGGGTCGGCCAGCGAGAAGGGTGCTTCCTCGTGACTGTCCATGTTGCGCAGGGTGGCGCTGCCCTCGGCCACCTCGTCGGGGCCGAGGGTGACCGCGAAGGCGGCCCCCAGCTTGTTCGCCAGCTTGAACTGGCTTTTCAGGCTGCGGTTCTGGTGGTCCATATCGGCTGACACGCCCGAGGCGCGCAATGCCTGCACCAGGCTGAACGCCGCAGCGCGCTGGGCGGCCTCCACGCAGGCCACGAACACCTGCGGCCCCGGGATCGGCGCGAAGTCCACGCCGCTTTCCTGAAGCGCCAGCACGCAGCGCTCGTAGCCCAGGGCGAAGCCGAAGCCCGGAGTGGGGCGGCCGCCGATTTCCTCCATGAGCTTGTCGTAGCGACCGCCGCCTCCAATGGCCGAGGGCTTGCCTTCTGCGCCCAAGGGCACCTGCACCTCGAACACCGTGCGCGTGTAGTAGTCCAACCCGCGCACGAGCGTGGGGTCCTCGGTGAACGTAAGGCCCGTGGCCGACAGATAGCCTTTCACGGTATCGTAGTGGTCGCGGCAGTCGTCGCACAGATGGTCGGTGATCTTGGGGGCGTCGGCCATGATGGCGGCGCATGCCTCCTCTTTGCAGTCGAAGGCGCGCAGGGGGTTGGTGTCGGCCCGGCGGCGGCAGTCGTCGCAGAGCTGGTCGGCGTGGGACAGCAGGTAGTCGCGCACCAGCTGGCGGTAGGCCGGGCGGCACTGGGAACAGCCCATGGAGTTCACGTACAGGGTCATCTTGTCCTGGGGGATGCCAGCGGCGCGGTAGAACTCCATGAGCATGATGATGCCCTCGGCGTCCACCGTGGCCTCCTCGGCGCCCAGGCATTCGATGCCTACCTGGTTGAACTGGCGCTGGCGGCCGTGCTGGGGGCGCTCGGCGCGAAACATCGGGCCGGCGTACACCAGCTTCACCGGCGCCGATCCCTGGGGCACCAGGTCGTGCTCCACGACGGCTCGCACGGCGCCGGCGGTGCCTTCGGGGCGCAGGCTCAGGCGGCTCTTCGAGCGGATGTGCTCGCCGACCATGAGCTTTGCCATGTTGCCGCCCGAAACCGCCGAGAACATCTCCTTGCCCACCACGTCGGTGGCCTCGCCTATGCCGCGGACGAACAGCTCGGTCTGCTCGATGACGGGGGTCTCGATGGGCTTGTAGCCGTAGAGGCCGAAGGTGTCGCAGGCCAGCTGCTTGAAGCGGGTCCAGAAGGCCGCCTCGTTAGGCAGCAGGTCGCGGGTTCCTTCGGGTGCGTTGATGGCCATGGTGCGCCTTTCTGTGCAATGGTTGCGGCGGTGCTTCTGCCGGGTGGTCGCGGGACCGATGCCCGGTTGCGCGCGAGATTCGGTGCGCTTAGCGCCTCGGGCGTTTCATTATATCCGTGTTGCGCGCCTGCCCGGCCGCCCGCTTGCGCCCTCACGGTAAAACTAACGCAAGCGCCGCAACCGGGCGCGATCGGCGCCGGCAGAGATCTTACCTGGCGAAAGGAGGGGCGGATACCGCAAAAACGCGAGGGGTTGCAGGGCGGGCCGGCCGCGATTCCCCCAGAAGCGCGATTACGCGGCGGCGCACCGATTCCTATGATGGGCCTGCTCGGTCGGCAACGCTGGATGGCCGGGCGAGGGAAACCCAAGGACACAGGGAGGATAGTATGAGCAAGGAAGGGAAGCTGTCCCAGGCGGGCATGTCCCGCCGCGCGTTTCTGGGCTTCGGCGCCACGGCTGCATTGGCCGCGGGTGCTGCGGGCCTGGCCGGCTGCTCGCCGTCGACGCCGTCTTCGAGCAGCGGCGGGTCGTCGGATGGCGGCAACAGCGGCTCCGCCAGTAACGCCGGCGCCACCCCGGCCACGGTGGTGCACAACGTTCGGGACACCAGCTGGATGACGCCGCCTGCCGAGGTAACCGACTTCGTGGACGAGAAGACCTGCGACGTGGTGGTGTGCGGCCGCGGCTTCGCTGGCGTGACCGCAACCCGCGAGCTTGCCGAGCAGGGCAAGAAGGTCATGGTGGTGGAGAAGCAGCCCGAGGATACCTACGCGGCCGTGGGCAACGAGTTCGCCTCGCTCAACGCCGCCATCCTGCAGGAGCGCGGCGTGCCCCACATCGACCCGGTGGAGTTCTACCAGAACTTCATGAAGATCACGGGCAACCAGCCTAATCCCACGTTGGTTATGAAGTTCGCCCAGAATTCCGAGGAGAATTCGAACTGGTACATGTCGGAGCTTACCGAAGAGGACTTCTCGTCTATGACGACGGCCTTCTTCCCGCCCACCGACCACCAGCTCAGCGAGCTTTCCGGCATCAAGTTCTGGCCGAGCGTCTGCAGCTTCTACGGCGCCTGCAACCAGACGAAGATCCAGCAGACCAACGCCGATGTGGCTACCTCAAAGGGCGCTGAGTTCTTCTACGCCCACACCGCCGAATACATCATCATGGAAGACGGCAAGGTGGCAGGCCTGGTGGCGAAGAACGCCGACGGCTACGTGAAGTTCAACTGCAAGGCCGTGGTGTGCTCCTGCGGCGGCATGGGCGGCAACCCTGACATGATGGCTTATTTCATGCCCGATATGGCCCAGGCGCTTACCGGCGATGACGAGCTGACCTCCATGTCGGCCAACGACGGCCGCGGCGTGCAGATGGCCTACTGGGCCGGCGCGCACCTGGAGACCACGCCTGTCGCGGGTATGAACATGAAAGGGCTCTCGGTGCCGGGCAAGATGAACTGCTTGCCCCAGGCAGTGTGGATCGACGAGAACGGCAAGCGCTTCTGCAACGAGTACTATCCCACTTCCGAGCAGCGCGGCTATCAGACCGTCTACATGAGCCGTAAGACGAAGTACGCTGTGGTGGACAACAACTTCACCGAGTACCGCCAGTACACGCTGCCCCAGCACGCCGGATTTACCGCTACCGAGGCTAACATCCAGTCGCTGCGCGATGCCATGGACACCGCCTATGCGAAGTTCAACGGCACCTACGTGGAAGAGGAGTCGGCAGGTGGTCAGCAGGGCGGCGGCGAAGGTGCGCCTGCAGGCGCTGCGGCCGGCGGAGCCCCCGGTGGCGCCCCTGAGGGCGGCGCCCCCGGTGGCGGTCCTGGCGGTGAGGGCGGCCCTGGCGGTGGCGGCCCTGGCGGCGAGGGCGGCCCTGGCGGTGGCGGTGGCGGCCCCATGACCGGCGTGGAGTGGATCGCCGACGACACGCTTGAGGGCCTGGCCGACCAGCTGGGTCTGACCGGCGAGGCGAAGACCAACTTCGTCAAGCAGATCGAGGAGTGGAACGGCTACTGCAAGGCCGGCGTGGACGAGCAGTTCGGTCGCGACTCCAAGGTGCTGTTCCCCGTGGAGGACGGTCCCTTCTACGCCTGCACCTTCGACCCGGTGTTGGGCGAGACCATGGTGACCATGGGCGGCATCATCACCGACGGTGAGCAGAATGCCCTTGACCAGAACTACGAGCCTATCCCCGGCCTGTACATGGCGGGCAACGACTGCGGCCGCCGCTTCGGCACCGAGTACGTGACCCCCATCCCCGGCTGCTCGCTGGCTTTCGCTTTGGTGCTCGGCCGCGAGTGCGGCAAGTCCGTGGCGAAGTTCCTGGACCAGGTGTAAGGCCTATCTGATGCCCGGGGCGGCTCTTCTGCCCCGGCGACAAAGCCCTCCCTTGTGTGCGGCTCCGTGCAATGCGGGGCCGCACTTTGTGTTTGGGTGCGGGCGCTGGCGACAGGTTGGCGCAGATTGCGGAGGACAAAAGCGCACCCTTCCTTGAAGGTGCGGTCCCATTGGGGCTGTGCCTTTTCGCGCTTTGGCAAGCGTTATCGAAGGTTTTGGAGTCTCCTGAAGGAGTCCCTGTTCACCCCTTGCTGTCAATCCGTAATACGATTGGTAAGACAAATGTGGTATACTCGATAGGTAGACGTGATGGTAATCCGAGGAGCGCCAATGATTCGTGTGCATTCCCATGCTCGGAAGCACGGTTTGACCGACGAGGAAATAGCCTATGCTTGGGAGAACGTAATACGCTGTAGGCAGAGGAATGGGACCGATGATCCGCCCCTTTGGATTGCCATAGGAGTTCTTCCCGATGGCAAGTTGGTGGAATTGGTGGCCTTCTTGGACGAAGCAGGGGTGTGGTGCGTATTTCATGCGTTCGTTCCCCCAACGAAGAAGTTCAGGAACGAGCTTGGTTTTGGTAGGAGGTAGCCATGGCTGCGATAAAGGCGAACGACGGGCAGATGGTGACCGACGCTATGATTGACGGTTGGTGCGAGGCGCTCGATCGGGACGAATGGCCTGATGGTTGGCATAACGTCGGCGATGTTGTCGCAGGGCGTCCGCCTGCGGCGGAGACCATGGCTGTCCTGTCGCTCAAACTTCCTGCCGGCATGAAAAAGGCGATTGAGCGCGAGGCGAAAAGCGAGGGCATTTCCACGAGCGCCTTTGCTCGCCGTGCTTTGGAGGACAGGCTCATCGCCCTCGGCGCTTGAGGTTGCTTGACGTTCGGAAGAGCGGGCGCGGCCTGAATTGTTGCGCTATACTCCCACTCATGTACGGAATCATGCGAGGAGGGGCTGCATGCGGTTCACTCAGGACTTTCGGGCGGAATACCTGCTGGTCGTCGCCTTTTTCGCCACCATGCCGCTGTATTCGCCGAACATGGTGCTGTTTCATGACGGGATGCCCTTCGCAGACGAGCTCATGCCGCTTTTCGTGAACGTGCTGATGGCTTCGAGCATTTTGGCGGGCGTGGCGGTTGCCTGGATTTCCTCGCGCCGTCGCGACCTGCTTTTCCTGAGGGTCCCGTGGGTGGTTGCGGGCTGCGTGCTGTATGTGGGCGGGTTCGCTTTGGCGACTGCGGCCTTCGGTTTGGGTGGTTCGGCGGCCACGGTGGCGGTTGCCTGTGCTGGCGTGGCATTGGGGGCGGGCACGCTGGAGCTGGCTGTGGCTTGGGGCGCCATGCTGTCGGGGTTCGACTTGCGCCATGCCCTGGGTTGGGTGGCCGTAGCCATGGGCTGTGCGTCGCTGCTGCAGCTGCTGCTAGCGTCGGTGCAGGTGGGAGTGGGGCTTGCGGTGTTCTTCCTGCTTGCGCTGCTGGGGGCGGTTCTTCCGGCGGTGCGTGCTGTGCGCGGCGGCATTTTTTCCGGTGCCTGGGGCGAACAGGCGGCGCCTTTGGTTTCCCGCGACGACGACTTCTACGGAAGTCTGGGCGGCCCCACGTCGTTTCTGGCCACGGTCCGTCAGATGGCCCAGGTGCTCATCGTGCCCTTCGCCGGGCTGCTCATGTTCGCCTTCATGATGGGCGTGCGCAAGTTCTTCGTGTTCGACGTGGTGAGCGCCGAGGTCCTGGGCGTGGTGGTGGGTGCGGCGCTGGTGCTGCCGTTGTGCTCGTTGCGCCGGGTCAAGCCGCTGCTGCCGTTCATCTACCAGGTGCTGGTGCCGGTGTTCGTGCTGGCCCTCATTATCTGCAACAGCTTCTACCGTGGGACGTTTCCGCTGTTCATCGCCGCCTATGCAACCTATGTGTTCTACGGCGCCATGGGTATTCTGGCCCTGGCGAGCCTGTGCGCCATGGCCCATGCCCGCGAGTTCTCGCCGGTGCTCATCTATTCGCTGACCGTGGCCTGCTTCGCTGCGGCGTCGTGGCTGGGCATCTTCTGCGGTACGCTGCCTCCCTTCGATGCGGATAACGGCGGTCCGTCGCTTCTGGTAGTGAGCACGTGCTACTTCGCGTTTCTGCTGGCGGTGCCCTTGTTCGGCGCTTGGCATCGGGAGCGTGCCGGGGCGGGGGCGAGCCTGCTGGCCGACGGGCGCGCGGCTGGCGGCGCGGCAGCTGAGGCGGCCGGCGCGGACGCCCTTGACGTGCAGGGCCGCTGCGAGAAGACGGCTGAGAGGTTCGGGCTTTCCCCGCGCGAGACCGAGATCTTGGGTTACCTGGGGCGCGGCCACGGCATCGTGTTCGTTGCGAACACCCTGGTCATTTCGGAGAGCACCGTGCGTACCCACGTGAAGAACATCTACAAGAAGCTGGGCGTGAACTCCCGCGAAGAGCTGCTGCAGCTGGTGGACGAGGCTTAAGGGGAGGCAGACGGCCCGCAGCGCGGCGGAGGCGAGGACCAATTATGCCATCATCCCCGTCCCCTCGACAGGTGCGCTATGTCAGGGGGACGGGGATGATGGCATGAGGTCGGCGTGCGGTGTTATGTGCGTGTGGGTTGGCTTTGGCCGGGTCCCGCTTTGCCAAGCTACGGTAGAATGAACCAGTTTTGCGGCATTGGCCGACGGGTTGCGCGCGCAAGGGTTCTGCGCCGGCGTCCTCGAGCGGGGGCGAATTGGCGGCGGGCACGGTGCGGGCGCAGGGCTTTCGGCTGCTCACAGGCTATAACGAGCAAGGACGATCATGACCGACTTCAAGAACGAGTACTGCATGCACACCGCCACCTGCGGCCAGCTTTCCGCAGCCGACGTGAACCAGGAAGTGGTGCTGACCGGCTGGGCGTGGCACACCCGCGACCATGGCGGCCTCATCTTCATCGACCTGCGCGACCGCGACGGCTACACCCAGATCGTGGTGGACCCCGATTGCGTGAGCGCCGAGGACTTCCAGAAGGCCGAGCATCTGGGCCGCGAGTACGTGCTGAAGGTCACCGGCCGCGTGCGCGAGCGGGCGCCCGAGGCCGTGAACCCGAACATGGTCACCGGCACCATCGAGGTGCTGGCCAGCGCGGTGGAGGTGCTGAACACCTCGGTCACGCCTCCGTTCTCCATCGAAGACGGCATCGAGACCGACGAGATCACCCGCATGAAGTGGCGCTACCTGGACATCCGCCGTCCGGAGATGCTTGCCAACCTGAAGCTGCGCCACACGGTCACCCAGGCTATGCGCCGTGCGCTTGACGAGCGCGGCTTCCTGGAAATCGAGACGCCCATCCTGGCGAATTCCACCCCCGAGGGCGCGCGCGACTACATCGTGCCCAGCCGCCCGAACCCCGGCAAGTTCTACGCGCTGCCCCAGAGCCCCCAGCAGTTCAAGCAGATGCTCATGTGCGCTGGCGTTGAGCGCTACTACCAGATCGCCCGGTGCTTCCGCGACGAGGACCTGCGCGCCGATCGCCAGCCGGAGTTCACCCAGGTGGACATCGAGATGTCCTTCGTCGAGGGCTACGACGTGACCGACATGATGGAAGGGGTCATGGCAGAGACGCTTGCTGCGGTGGGCATCGACGAGGTGCAGTTCCCGCTGCAGAAGATGCAGTACTCCGAGGCCATGCGCCTGTACGGCTGCGACCGCCCCGACGTGCGCTTCGGCATGCTGCTGCACGACATCACCGATATCGTGAAGAACACCGGCTTCAAGGTGTTCGCGTCCGTGGCGCAGTCGGGTGGTATCGTGAAGGCCATCAACGCCAAGGGCGCCGGCGACTGGAGCCGCGGCGAGGTTGAGAAGCTGGCCAGCATCGCCGAGGCCAACGGCGCCAAGGGCATGGCCTGGGTGGCCTTCACCACCGACGGCCAGGAGAAGGGCCCCATCAAGAAGTTCTTCACCGACGAGGAATGGGCGGCGCTGAAGGCCGAGATGGAGGTGGAGCCGGGCGATTTGCTGTTGTTCGCGGCCGACGAACCCGAGGTGGCCAACGCCGTACTCTCCGCCCTGCGCCTGCACATGGCCGACGCGTTGAACATCCCCCGCGAGGGCCACGCGCTTCTGTGGGTGGTGAACTTCCCGATGTTCCGCTACGACGCCGACGAGAAGAAGTACGCCGCCGAGCACCATCCCTTCACCCACGTGCTGAAGGAGGACCTGGACAAGATCGAGTCCGACCCGCTTGCCTGCGGAAGCTACAGCTACGACCTGGTTATGGACGGCTTCGAGGTGGGCGGCGGCACCATCCGTATCCACAACGCCGAGGAGCAGCGCCGGGTGCTTCGCGTGTGCGGCCTGATCGACGAGGAGATCGACGTGAAGTTCGGCCACCTCATCCATGCGCTCGAGCTGGGTGCGCCTCCGCACGGCGGCATCGCGTTGGGCCTGGACCGTCTGGTCATGCTGCTGGCCGGGAAGGCGTCCATCCGCGACGTCATCGCTTTCCCCAAGACCTCCAGCGCCTCCGACCCCATGACCGGGGCTCCCAGCGCCGTGACGGGCCGCCAGCTCAAGGAAGTGAGCCTGCGCATCCTGTAAGGGACGGCATCGGCTAAGAGAGAAGCGGGGCGAGTGCCAGCCAAGGCGCTTGCCCCGCTTTCTTGTGCCGAACCGTGCATACCGGGCAGGTTCGCACAGAAAAGCGTGCGAACCTGCCCGGTATGCACGGTTTCTTCGCGTTTCCCGCTTCCGGAAGGCGCAGGGCGTCATCAAAAACCTCGTTGACGGCGCGGATAGGCCGGATAGGCGACAGTCTGGTGATCGTCGGGCTGCTTCCTTCGATGGGGCCCCGAATGGGCTGCAGAGCAGCGAGTCGATGCTGCTCGTTCCGTGGCTGTCGCAGAAGCTGATTGGACCTTTGTCCAGGGTTGGCGAGTGCTTGCTGTGCAACGAGTCATTGCGGCAGCCTTCTTTCCCAGGATGCGACCAGTATAGCGTCCGAGGCAGACGAGCAAGTCATGCGGTCGCCGAGTCTGGTTGCCGGACGGCGATAAAACGGAAGAGGTGCTCTTGGGCGGGAAGACGGTTGGAGCGACCGGCTTTCCAGAGGTGCCCTAATGCTTTCATCAGCGGCTGCCTAGCAATTCTTAAGGCCCTATGGCTGTGCGGACAGGTTCTTAAGTATCCTTAAGAAATGTCTAAGCCTTCGTTATGGGACTTCTACCTGGGGTTTCGGTAACTTTATTGCCGACGAGAGGAGAAGTTATGGGTGACGGGTCGGCAGGGTTCATCCCGGTGCTCCTAGGCGGAGACGCGAACGCTTACGGCATGGCACGGTCGTTTCACGAGGAGTTCGGCGTGAGGTCGCGCGTGGTGTGCAAGGGGGCGTTTCACATCTGCCTGCACAGCCGGCTGCTGTCGGTGGACGTGACCGAGCCGCGCTTGGACGAGGACGACGTGTTCGTGCGGGCGCTTCTGTCCTACGCCCGGCAGCTGCACGGTGAGGAGCCGAGCAAGCGGCTACTGCTGGTTTCCTGCGGCGACAACTACACCCGCTTGCTGGTGCGCCACCAGGATGTGCTGCGGGACGAGTACGCGTTTCGCGTGGTGAGCCCCCAGCTGTTCGAGCTGTTCTCCACGAAGGGGCGCTTCTACCGTACCTGCGAGCGCTACGGGCTGCCCCTCCCGGCTACGTGCGAGGTGTCGCGCGAAGAGGCGCTGGTCGGGTGGGCGTCGCCGCTTCCTTTCCCGGTGGCCGTGAAGCCCTCCGACGACGTGGCCTACCGGCGTTGCTCGTTTCCTGGGAAGAAGAAGGCCTATATTGCCCGCAACCAGGCGGAGCTTGGCCGGATTCTGGCCCTGGTGTACGCTTCGGACTACGATGGGCCCATGATCGTGCAGGACTTCGTTCCCGGCGACGACAGCGCCATGCGCGTGGTGAACTGCTATAGCAACGGCCGCGGGCGGGTGACCATGGCGGTGCTGGGGCACGTGCTGCTGGAGGAGCATACCCCTGAAGGCATCGGCAGCTACGGCGCCATTATGACCGGCTTCGACGATGCGCTGATAGGGTGCATCCGCCGGTTCCTGGAAGACGTCGGCTACGTGGGATTCTCCAACTTCGACCTGAAGTACGACCGGCGCGACGGCACGTGCAAGCTGTTGGAGCTGAACCCGCGGCAGGGCCGGTCGAGCTACTTCGCCACGGCGTCGGGCGTGAACCTAGCGCGCCATGCGGCCTACGACGCGGTGTTCGGCCGCGAGCTGCCCTTCCAGACGGCGCGCCCCGCCGACCAGGTGCTGTGGACCATGGTACCGCTTTCGGTGGTGGCGGCCTATTCGGCGGAGGAGGCGGCTGGCAAGGCCCGGCGGCTGCAGGCCCAGGGCAAGGTGCGGCGGACCTATTGGGGCGGTGCCGACCGCTCGCCCCTGCGTTGGCTGAGCTACCAGATGAACCAACGCAACTACCGGCGGCAGTACGCGGAGTGCTTCGGGAGGCGCCATGGAGATGATTAGGTCCCACGGGGGGGGGTGCGCCTTTTCGGGGCGGGGCGATCCTATGGTTGAGAGGCGCTGCGCGCGGCAGCGGCTGGGCATCGTGGGCGGCATGGGGCCGGCCGCCACGGCGCGGCTGCTGCGGCGCATTGTGGAGTTCACCGAGGCGTCGCGCGACCAGGACCATCTTGAGGTGACGGTGCTGAACCGCCCGCAGATCCCCGACCGGAGCGCCTACCTTTTAGGAGTGCCGGGGGCGCCGTCGTTCGTAGGGCCTTTGCAGCAGGCGGCGCTTGAGCTGGAGGCGCTGGGGTGCTCGGTGCTGGCAACGCCCTGCAACACGGCCCATGCCCGGGCGTCGCGAATTGCCGCGGTGCTGCAGCGCGGACGATTGCTGTCCATGGTTGAGGCGACGGCGGGCTTGCTGGCGATGGCGGGGTATCGGCGCGTGGGTCTGCTGGTCACCGAGGGCGCGGCGGCCTCCGGCGTGTACGACGACGCGCTCAGCCGCCGGGGCGTGGAGGCCGTCATGCCCGATGCGGCTTGCCAGCGCCAGGTGCAGGCGATGATCTACGGCGAGGTGAAGGCGGGCAAGGTGCCGTCGTGGGGCCAGGTCATGCCGTTTCTGGCGATGTTTTCCCAGGTTGGATGCGATGCGGTGGTGCTGGGTTGCACGGAGCTGTCGCTTCTGGGAGCGCCCAGCCAGATGGGCGGCATGGCGGTGGTGGATGCGCTAGACGTGCTGGCGGCCTCCTGCGTGGCGGCATGCGGGGCCTCGGTGCGCCGGTGCGAGGTCGATCGGTCGTTCGCCGAACGGTTGCGGCCGTACGTGATGGACGGTGCGGCGGTGGGAGAGGCGCTGTTGAGCGGAGGTGGGGAGCAGTGTGCGGCTTTGCAGGCTTCGTGATAACGGCCCGGGTGGCCGATCCCCTGGCCACGGCACGGCTGATGGGCGAGCGCATTGCCCACCGGGGACCCGATGACGCCCAGTACTACGCGGACTCGCGCGTGGCCCTGGCTTTCCGGCGGCTTTCCATCATCGATTTGGAAGGCGGGCGCCAGCCGCTGGCCAACGAGGACGGCTCCTGCGTGCTGGTGTTCAACGGCGAGGTGTACAACTACCGGCAGCTGCGGACCGAGCTTACGCGCCGCGGGCACAGGTTCGCCACGGAGTCGGATTCGGAGGTGGTGCTGCACGGCTACGAGGAGTACGGCCGGGGCATCCTGGACCGGTTGCGGGGGATGTTCGCCTTCGTGATCTGGGACAAGCGCACGAACACGCTCTTCGGCGCCCGGGACATCTTCGGCATCAAGCCGCTGTACGTGTACGATGGAGGCGGCGAGTTTCTGTTCGCTTCCGAGGTGAAGGCGTTTCTGGACCACCCGGGGTTCGCGACGTCGGTGCGGTGCGAGCGCTTGGCCGACTACCTGTCCTACAGCTACCTTCCCGACGAGGAGACCCTGTTCGAGGGCGTGCGGAAGGTGCTGCCGGCCCATTGGTTCACGTGGCGCGACGGCCGCTTCGACACCGGGTGCTACTACGAGCTGGCGTACCGGGCCGATCGCAGCCTGTCGGAGGGGGAGTGGGCCGAGCGGATCCAGGCGGTGTTGGACGATTCGGTGGCGGCGCATTTGGTGGCCGACGTGGAAGTGGGCGCGTTCCTGTCGTCGGGGGTGGACTCCAGCTACCTGGTGCAGCGGGCGGTTGCGGCGGGGAGCCGGCTGCGCACGTTCTCCGTAGGCTACGAGGACGAGCGCTACAGCGAGCTTGCGCAGGCGCAGTGGCTGGCCGGGCAGCTGGGGGTGGACAATCGGGCAGCGCTGGTGTCGGCTGAGCAGTTCTTCGACGCCACGGCCGACATCCAGTACTTCATGGACGAACCGCTGCCGAACCCCTCGGAGAACCCGCTGTACTTCCTGGCCCAGGATGCGGCGCGCTTTGTGAAGGTGGTCGTCTCCGGCGAAGGGGCCGACGAGCTGTTCGGCGGTTACCCCAACTACCAGCAGGAATGCTGCACGGCGGCCTACGAGCGGCGGGTTGCGGGCCCGATGCGAGCGCTTCTTGGACGGACGGCGGGCGCTCTGCCGGCGTTTCGGGGCCGCAACTTCCTTGTGCGCGGGGCGAAGCAGCCCTGGCAGCGCAACTCGCGGGCCGACTACGTGTTCGGCGCGCAGGAGCGGCTGCGCTTTTTGTCCGACGACGTGCGCCGTGCGGCGGATGCGTCGCCTGGCCCCCAGGAGGCGTCGAGGCGCTACTTCGACGAGGTGCCGGGGGCCGATGCGGTGACCCAGCTGCAGTACGCGGACATGAAGACCTGGCTTCCCTACGACATCCTGCTGAAGGCCGACCGCATGTCCATGGCCCATTCCTTGGAGCTGCGCGTGCCCTACCTGGACCGCGAGGTGCTGGAACTGGCTTTGACGCTGCCGGTGGGGCAGCGCGCGTCCTCCGACCGCTCGAAGATCGCGCTGAGGGCGGCGGCCGGGCAGGTGCTGCCCCGGCAGGTGGCCTCCCGCCAGAAGCTGGGCTTCCCTTCGCCGCTTGCCTCCTGGCTTCGCGAGGACGCTTACTACGAGCGCGTGCGCGAGGCGTTTGGCAGCTTCGCGGCCCGGGAGTTCTTCGCGCCAGCCGAGCTTATGCGCCTTCTGGACGAGCATCGCGCCGGCGCGCGGACGGGCGTGTCGCACATGCAGCGGATCTGGTCGTTCTACAGCTTCATCCTATGGCACGATCAGTTCTTCGGCACCAGCAAGCGCGCCAGGCGGCGAGGGTAGGAAGCGCCGAAGCCCGCACAATCGGCAGGTTGGCGCAAAAATACTCACGAACCTGCCGATTATGCGGGCTTCTTTCGCGGCTGCTCGCGTGCGGGATCGTCGTGAGGGCGGGCGGCGGGGCTTCGGCGCCCGCGAATGCGCCCAGCGGCCAGGGTAGGCTAGCCTAGGCCCAGCCAGGTCTGCACGATGGGGACGTAACCGCTGACGAGCACCACCACGATGAGCGCCGGCAGCACGTAGCGGATGTAGGGGCGCGCCCAGCGGGGGAAGGGGATGCCGCGCCCGGTGTCGGCCTCGGCTAGGAAGCGGTCCCAGCCCCAGCCGCGCTTGGTGGTGCAGAACAGCAGAAACACGAGGGCGCCTAAGGGCAGCACGTTGTTGGACATGAGGAAGTCCTCGATGGCCTGGATGTTTCCGATGCCGGGCACTTCCACGCCGGCCCACAGGTTGAAGCCCAACACGCAGGGCAGGCTCAGCAGCGCCAGGGCGACGCCGTTCACGGCGCAGGACTTCTTCCGCGACCAGCCCCATTGGTCCATGGAGAAGCTCATGATGTTCTCGAACACGGCGATGACCGTGGAAAGCGCCGCGAAGCTCATGAACACGAAGAAGAGAGCCCCCCACAGCTGCCCCAAGGGCATCTGGTTGAAGACGCTGGGCAGCGTGATGAACACGAGCCCCGGGCCGGCTCCCGGTTCCACTCCGAAGGCGAAGCAGGCGGGGAAGATGATGAGCCCGGCCATGATGGCCACCAGGGTGTCAAGGCCCGCGATGCGCACTGCCTCGCCCGTAAGCCCGTAGCGTTTGTCCACGTAGCTGCCGAAGATGGACATGGAGCCCACGCCCACCGACACCGTGAAGAACGCCTGACCCATGGCGGCCAGCACCGCGTCGGCGAAAGTGCCTGGGCCGCCCTCGAAGAGCTTGCCGAAGTCGGGCAGCAGATAGAAGGCCAGGCCCTCGCCGGCGCCCGGCAGCGTGACGGCGCGGATGCACAGCACGGCGAGCACCGCGAAGAGCGCCACCATCATGCCCTTGGTGATGCGCTCGACGCCGTTGCGCAGCCCCGCGCGGCAGACCAGCACGCCGATGGCCACAACGATGAGCATAAAGAGCGCCATCTGCAGCGGGTCGGCCAGAAGACCGTTGAAGACGCCCTCCACCTGGGAAGCCTCCAGGCCGTTGAAGGTGCCGGTGAGGCTGCACACCATGAAGGCCAGCATCCATCCAGCCACCGTGGTGTAGAACATCATGAGCAGGTAGTTGCCGAACAGGGCCACCCATTTGAAGCGGTGCCACTTGCTGCCGGCGGGCTCCAGCGTGTCGAAGCTGCGGGCGACGCCCTTGTGGCTGGCGCGACCCACGGCGAACTCCATGACCAGGATGGGCAGCGCGAAGACGGCCAGGAACACCAGGTACATGACGACGAAGGCGGCGCCGCCGTAGAGGCCGGTGATGTAGGGGAAGCGCCAGACGTTTCCCAGGCCGATGGCGCATCCGGCGCTGATGAGGATGAATCCCAGACGAGATCCGAAGGTTTCGCGGGCCATGGGGCAAGCTCCTAGTTTGACGTGCGGACAGGCGATGCGGGCGGGGCGACGGGCGCACCCGGCGCGGTTGCCGGCTGGGCTTCGGCAGCCGGCCCGTAAGCATCGCCGCTCAAGTTTACAAGGAAGGTTCAGTATAGACGAAACCGCCGCGGCAGTGGCGCCAGCGTTGCGAAAGCGTCTCCGACAGGGGCGAAGGGCCTGCGGTTGCACGATGGCTGCGATTCGAGGAACGAGTTGCCGGTAAGGAATATGGACCTGAAAACACGCCAAAAGTCGAAAAATGGCCTTCGGGTGAAGCCAAAAGCCAAGCAGCGGCTGTGTCGCGGCAGATAAAGGGTGCTTGGGGTCGCCGTTATTTATACTCATTGCCGAAAAAGTATAAATAACGGTGGCGGAAATCGCCGTTATTTATATTCGAGAGAGATTGCGACAGAACGGATTCCGTCGGGGATGCCCCTGCCTGTTTGGGTTTGGGGCATCGCGCTGACGCGTGCCGGCTACCTTACCACGGCCAGGTTCACGCTGGCTAGCAGGTTGGGGATGGAGCGGACGGCGGAGCGGTTCCATTCCTTGGCGCGGTCGGGCAGCTCCTCCCAGGGCACCAGGTAGGGGCTCTGTCGGCGGGCGACGTCCTTGGCCGGCCCGTAGTGCCAGCCGGCCTTCTGCCGCTCGCGCAGCCACCGGCGGTGCTCCAGGATGGCCAGGCACTCCACCTCGCTGGCGGTGAAGGCGGTCACGCACCGCTCGGGGTAGCAGGTGCCGGCGGGCAGCACCTCGTAGTTGAGGGTTTCCAGCTTGTCGTGGATGCTGGTGATGTAGGCGATGGACGAATCGCGCAGGTCGACGGGCAGGCTGGCGAAGCTCGCGAAGTCCTGGTCGGCCTGGGACGCTATGCGGTCGGCGGTGTAGCGGGCGAACGATGTCTGCGCCAGCTCGGTGATGACGTCGGTCTTGCCGGCGTAGTCGCGGATCGCCAGCAGGTCGGGGGAGTCCACCAGCAGGGGGCGCGCCGTGGCCGGGCCGTAGAGGGCGCACACCAGGATGTTCCAGATCAGCTGCTCCTTGCCGATGAGCCAGCTGGGCAGCGTGGGGCCGTAGCCGTCCTGCTCGAAGCTGGGGTTGGCGTCGCGGGCTTCCTGGATTCTTGCGATGAGCTGGGGAACCTCGAAGTCGGCGTAGGGTGAGAGGTCCGTGGACACTTCGCGGTGGTAGGCGTCCAGGGACTCGTTGCAGGAGTCGACGAAGTAGGTCACGGCCGCCTCCCCGAAGCCCAGCTCCAGGAAGCGCTCGCGCAGCAGGTCGATGATGACGCCCATGACCGCGCAGTCGTCCCACCAGCTGCCGCTCACCAGCTCGATGCGGTTCTGCAGGCACCAGGCGGGCAGGATGACGAACAGCGCGTCCAAAGCCCCGGCGGCGTTCAGGGACTCGTAAGCGGCGGCTTCGGCTTCCATGGCCTGCAGCACGTCGCGTAAAGCGGCGATGGCCTGGGGCGGTTCGGAACCGTTGTCGGCGATGGAGGCGATGGCGCGCTTGAAGTCGGGCAGCGGCCCCTTGCCGGAGCGGTCGCGCTCGTGGGATCCGCGCCGGTTGTTCACAGCGAAGGGCGGGCAGAAGCGCTCGAAGGTGGCCACGGCCTGTTCGGGCGTAAGCGTGTTCAGCTTCAGGGGGTGGGCCGTCCAGACGGAAACGGAGGCAAGGCAGGCCTGGGCGTTCGTGGGGTTTGTGCAGGCGGCCACGATGCGGTTCTCGTAGGCGGCGCGCCAGTAGTTCGCGTTGAAGAGCAGGCGGTCCACGGCGGACTGGGTGCCGCGGCGCAGGTTCGTGCGGTCGGGGGACTCCACCTCGGCGGGCAGCGCGTCGGTCGGCTCGTCGCTGAAGGTGCGGGCGAGGTAGGCGGAAAGGGCTACCTTGACGATCTCGATGGGCTTCAGAGTGTCGCCGCGCTTGGCCCGCTCGCGCTCGATCGCGCCGCGCACGAAGGCGGTCGGTCCGCCGGTCTGCGTTCTGCCCTTAGCCATCCGTTGGCCAATCCCTTTCTGCTAGAAGAGCGTCACAGCCCGCCATCTGGGGTGGGTTTGCAGGCGCAATGCGACAGCGCCTGGCTCACAGGCGCTAATGATAACGGTTACCGTAGGCGGTATTGGGCAATGGTGAGGGCATCAAGCGCGCGTTATTCGGCTTCGAGCAGCTCGTGCGCCTGGGCCAGAAGCTCGTCGAGCGAGTAGTCGACTGGATCATCGTATCCCAGGTCAAAGCGATAGCAGAGGAGTCGATCCGGCTGGTTTGCCGGCTTGATGGCGGCGACGACGATTGACCCCTCGAACTCTTCGACAATAGCGTCTTCGATTTGGTAGGGGATGGAGCATTGGTAGGTGTCGTTTTGCACGTACGGGAAAAGCTCAAGTGGAGAAAGAAAATCTAAGGAGCCATTGCTCAGGGCGACGACGAGGCCGTCACTCTCAGAAAGCCGAAGGGACCCTACTGACACGATACTGCTGGGAAAGACTTCGGTATGGAGCTCGTTTCCGTTTTCGACTTCGAGGAGGCGGAGGGTGTTACCTGCGCTGCAAACGGCGGTAGCATGTCCATTCGTCAAGATTATGCACTGTATGGTCGGAAGCCCAAAGTAGCTGTAGTTATTGAAAGGCTCGCCTGATATCGAGGGACTAAAAACACCTTGGACGGTCCAGAGAGAATCATCGAAAGTTGATTCAGAAATGTCGTAGGCGCCAAAGGAGTAGGGGCAGTTTTGGGGAAAGCTTTCGTAATCGACGTCGTATGTGGCGCCCAAAAGATAGGCGTCGGAAATGGCAAGGGATGTGAGTGCAACATTCCCGAAGTCATAAAAGGCGTAGCCTCGGTTTTTGTCAAGAATTGCGACGAACTTCCCGGCGCCAAAGCAAGAGATTGATTCGTCGTTGGAGAGAGCGAAGGGATGAAAGATGTTCAGCGCATGCTTGCCATCTTCGTCCACCTCATGAGGGTCGACATCTACGAAGAACCCTGGGCAGTTTGTTGAGATGGGGTAGACAATAGTGCCGTCGTGGGAGTCGAGTACTGCGACAACCAGGTCTCCTTGTCCAAGAGGGTTGCTCTCGTCGGTAATGGTGGCTGCAGCGCAGTATGCGCCGTCGTCGGAGACTGCCAACGCATCGATTGGGAGAGGGCCGAAGTCCCAAACGACCTGGTTTTTCCTGACATCAACGCAGACGAAGTCGCAGTCTTTCGCAGCGCTGGCTATGAGCAGATTGTCGGGACCAGCTGCTTTCATGGTCCATGTCCAAGCGTCGATGGTAACAGGGTCGAAGGCGAACTGCCGTAGATTTATTGAACTGAGTTCGTGCCCAGTGAACGCATCGAACACGCTAACGATGCCGCTGGCATCGAGGGCGGCCACCCAACCCCCGCTGGGATTCGACTCGATGGATACTATTTCTTCGTTCAGGTCAGCTGCAAATGTGGGGTGCCATAGTTTTGGCGGATACGTATCTAACTCTAGGACTGCTTCGAGAGCCGTTACTGCATCTTCGACGATGGGCCGATTCGGGTGCTCGGCAGATTCGGGGAGTGCGGCTAGCACCGTTTCCAGCGCTTGCAGTCTTTCGCCTCTGCTGAACTGCTCTTGAGAAAGTGCCGCTAGGCTTTTCGATTCGGCGATAAGAGCGTCTTGGGAGGCGCGGTAGGAGTGGAAGCTCAGAGCGGAGACGAAGCCCATGATGGCGATGGCGGAGAGCGCGAATGTGATGATTCGGCGTTGGCGGCGGGCTTTCTCTCTGCGCCGTAAGTCGTCCAATCCGCAGCCTGCGATTCCTGCCACTACTTTAAGGAGCTCGAGATTTTCGCTTGTCCGATCATTGCTGCGGAGATCCGCGGCTAGGGGGTGGAAAGGCATTTCCCGAATTGCCCCATGGACGTCAGGTTCAAAATGCGATTTGAGCATGCTAGGAATGCTAGATTCCGATGACCCAGACGCAAGGACGCAGATAACTCGCTCACGGCCGTGATAGCGGATGAAGGTATCGATTTCTTGGCGGACCCACGTGCTTTGTTCTGTTTCGGGGGAACAGATAACGATGAGGGAATGTGATCGGGCGAGGGCGTCATCGATGCTTTTTGGCAGGGAGGGAGAGGCTGCTAGTTCGTCTTCGTCCCGAAAGCATTTGCCTAATGTTGAACCTGGATGTGGCCACGTCGCGTTCTGGGGCAACGCGAGGTCGCGGGGTAGACGAAAGGTCTCGATAAATCGCTGAACTACCTGGGCGACTTCTGTATCTTTTGGTAGGTGGCGGTAGCTGATGAAGGCGGCATATTTGAAATCGCCACGACTACTTTTCGACTGGTTGCTGTGCTCCGGCCAACAAAGCTGGGCGCAGTCGTTCATCCCAGAAGTTGCAATGTCATTCCAGTCTCTCATGCGGGAGATTATAACCGCTTATCGGATGGCGAAAGCTAGCATGTGGCGAGTAGGCCATTGGGCAACGATTTTGCGCTCTTGCTCGTACAATCCGCCCGTAGACGCAAAGAGAAAGGCTGGGATATGGAAAACAGTGCCATTAATGTAACCGAGCAAGATGTAGGGCCGATTGGCTGGGAGACTGCAAGCGCTGGCGCAAGCCAGGCATGCGCTCGGCCCGTTCTCGACTCATGGAAAACCTCTGTCGGAGGATCGTTTCTCGGGCTTTTTCTCCTTATTGTTTGCAACATCATGCTGAACGTGACAGGGTATCTTCCTTTTGAGATATACCTCATGGTTCTCCCTGTGCCGATTGCGCTAATTGTCGTCCAAATTGTTTATGCGCTGGTAATCTACCCCTCGTTTTTTGGAGCCGAGCCGAAAGCAAAGTCGAGTTTCGCTATATCATTGCTCAACTTTTTCTTCGGCGGCCCTCTTTTCGGTGCGCTCTGGAACCATAACATCACGAAGCGCAGCAAGGGTATTTCGAATGTCGTTATTGCCGTCCTACTAATTATCGATTTGGCGTATTCGCTTTATCTGCTTGTAGTTGTTTTCTCTCTGCTATGAGGGTAAAGAAAGCGATTTTGGAGCCATGCGGGAGTGCTCGGCTGTTGCGGTTGCGAGGGAGCTGGCTTCGGGAGGAGGGGAGGTCGCGTGGGCGGATTGCGCGCAAAACTGCTTTTTGCCATTTCGACTGTAGCGTTGCTGGTCGGCTTGCAATTGTCTGGCTGTAGCTACGATTCGTTCGAAAAGGATGTGCCAGAATGTCCCGACTACGCTGGCAACATTCTTCAGAACTGCGAAGCGTCGGTCCACGATTTCCTTGGAGGATCGGAAATTGCGGTCAGATTCCACGAAGAAAAAGTGCTGGGTGTGAGGCTGGATTGCCATTACGGCAAATGGGTGGAGGAAGGGCGCCCTAAAAGTGCAATCGATTACGTTTACTACTATCTTTATCCCGAATCGGGCGATAGATGCGTGGTGCTGTATTCCGATGGTTCGGATGTGTGCTTTTCCGTGGGTCTCGACACCCCAGACGGTGAGTCCCTTGGGGGCTCGTTGTTTGTCGATGGAGAGGGTAAGTTTCTTCGCAGCAACCCCGTGTCGGGTTACCGGAATTCGGATAGGGCACAGAAAGAGATTGACAAACGTTACAACTACTATCACGAGCAGGCCGCATCTGTTCTTCTTTCGCTTGACCAGGACTACTTTGCGAAGAAATATCCTGCGTCATGTATTTCGAGGGAGCAGTGATAGAACTGGCTATCTGTGGGCTGCAGTCGGCGGGGCATGTATAAGCTCGATTGCCCAACAAGGATTCGCCTTTCTTAGTACCATTGACTAAGAGGTTGATTCATTTGCCTGGTCGCCAAACCCGGATGGTGCTTAGAGAAAGGGGTTTACTGGGCTCGTGCCTTGGAAACTGCGCCCTCGGGATGTAGAGTCTGGCCGTTTCCAGGCTTGGCTCTTGCCTTTGATTGGCGTGCGTAAATATAATCGGTCAAGCCAAACCACAAAGCCATCATCCGTGATGGCGCAATACCTCGTATGTTTTTATGCGAAAACGCCTCAGAGGTGACGCTCGCTGGAGAGAAATGTCCGCGCAGAAGGGCATCTGCCAGCAAGACATTGATCTCCGCGCGAGGTACAGCTTGTGGTTTGGCGACCAGGTGGGTGCTCTTCTTCTCGAGCTCTTGGTCGCGAGAACTGCCACCCACTCTTCAGCAGAGAGACGAAGGGGTTGGCGCGGCATATGCTCGCAAGAAAGTATCAAGCGTTTCCGGGCGACAGGTATATCTCGGACTTGAAAAAGGCGGCCAAGTCGAGCCGATCGTGGATTGGCGCTTTGAGGATTGCGATTCTTATTTCTGCCGTGGCAGACTTGTACATCATGTGGGACCTCGTCTGTCTTGCGCTCGACGAAACCAAGCCTGTTGACTTGATACCAAGTCTGCTGTCGGGCGGTACCGAGCATCTCCTTGCGGGCGGGACGACTTTTTTCATAACCCTCTCCCTCGTGCTCTCGTATCTTTTTATAGGCCATCTCGTGGGCAAGAAGGCGCGCGAGTACAAAGAATTTCGCAATGCATCAAGTCTCGTCGTGACAATTGTCGCCTCTCTTGTTGAAGCGCTTGCTCTTGTCTGCATCGCGTTCTTCAGGCTGGTTTGCAAGGTGCTCGAGGCGGGGTTGAGCGGGGGATCCGGCATGTCTTCGGGTGCTTTCAGTGAGTTCAGCGACGCTTCGGCATCTGCGGGGCTTGGCTGGGAGGTGTTCACCCCGGCGGGCTTTGCCGATTTCCTCGCTGGCGGTGTGAGCGATAACGTCCTTGTTGATGCGGCCATTGATGCGGCGGTTCTGGCAGCAATTATGTTTCTAGGCGCCTTTCTCAGCATGGTTGTCGCTTATTACAAAGGCGATCCGATTGCTGGCAGAACTTTGCGGAGCGCCCAAGCTAACCTGCATAACGATAGCAGGGCTTATTGGCTTGCCTATTATCGCGCTGCGGCTGACCCTGCCAAAGAACGAGAATACGAGGCGGCAGAAAGGCGGCTTGATAGAGAGGCTGTAGGCGTTCTCTTCAGCTTGAGTTCCCTTGCCTCGCAGCTTAATGGGATTCTCGATCCGGCGGACGCGCGAGAGTTTCGATCCGCCAGCAGTTTGGCGATTGACCATTGTTGCGCATCGACCACGACGGAAGGCGGTTTTGTTTCATGAGGGCAAAAAAGCTTTACGCGACCATTGTTTGTGCCTTTACGCTAGTCGCCCTTTTGGTTTGCGGGGGCTGTTCTGGGACCGAAGAGGTTCGCGATGAGGGGAGCGAATACGAAGAAAGCTGTGTTCTGATATATGGGCGCCACGCGAATTCGCAAGCAGATCCCACTCTGCTTGGCTCCGCTATAGAAGACGTAGTGTCGTCTCAAGGCACGCTGAGCCTTATCTTGCTTGACGGGTCCCCTCAACTGGTGGGCAAGCAAAAGTATGCGATAGAAAGCCGCAACAGGACGAGAGTGGAGAGCGAGATAGCCGGGAAGGTGGAAGAAGCACAGGGCGTTATTTCAAGTGATGCGCTTGTTGCCCAGGTGCCCGAGGTAGATGTGCTTGGTGCCCTAGAGTTAGCAGGTAGGGAGCTCTCTACTGCGAGTGCGGACAAGGTTTCTTCCGGTAGGAATATTGTGGTGATTTCTGACCCCGGCTTTTCCACCGCCGGAAGTTTGAATTTTCTCGAAATAGGGCTTACCGCAGATGCGGACGAGTTTTTGGCTTGGGCCGAGGAAGAAGGCAGGCTTCCCGATTTAAGCAGTATTGATGAGATACGTTGGTACTGTTTCGGAGATGTGGCTGCGCCTCAGGATAAGCCTTCACCTGGCATGATTAGGAGCATGAAAAACCTGTACGAGTCGGTGTTGCGTGCTTCGGGGTTTGCTGGCGATCTGATTTGGGAGGAAGCTGTGCCGGGACCAGCGCTTCCCGCTGACGGTCTTCCGGAAGTAAGCGTTGTCGAGATGCCCGAGCCTTCGACTTTTGTGGGGGCCAAGATCGAGCTTCGCGACGATAGCGGTATTTACTTCTTGCCCGACGAGGCGGATTTCGTTGACCTTGATGTCGCATCGCGAGCGCTTGCGCAGTACGCGGCTGAGTTGGCCGACCATCCTGATTTGACGGTGCATGTTACCGGGTTCACCGCTCATGCGGGCGGAAACACCAGGCATGGAGACGGGGAGCTTGAGTTGTTGCGTGCGGAAGCAGTGAAAAGCGTTCTCGTGGATGGCGGCGCCCGAGATTATCAGGTTGTTGTTGAAGAAGGGGGCGAGGGTCCCTATGAGTACGAAGAAGGCGCGAGCGACGAAGAGAGGGCAGAGACGGACAGGAAGAACAGGTTCGTCGAGCTTCGGTTTGCTGAGGAGTAGGGCGTAACCCGACATGGCTGAAGACGCAAATACTGCAACGAATGGGCTGGCAGCAAGGCCCCCGAGAAGTGTGCTGGTGGAGGCGAGACGTACGCTCTGCTCGCCCCCGCAGCTGACCACCAAGGAGAGAAGGGAGCTCCTGCGCCAAGGGCGTGGAGATGCCAAACGACGGCTGACGTACGTGAGTGAAGAGGGTGAGCTGGTCTCTCCGTTCAACGAGATGATGATCCAGGAAGCAAACTCACAGATTGCGGCTGTATGGTTGAAATGCGATGGAATAATGTTTGACCTGCGCGTGTTCTTGGAGCACGAACGGACTCGTCGCGAAACGCTGTACGGACGCCTTACCGAGCTTTACGGAGAGCGCGACGCCGTATTGTCTGCGATTCGAAACGCCACATTTGATGGCGATGCGGGAACAAGCGACTATCTTGTGAGCAAGCGGAAGGCGAAGCGCGAGAGGGACGCGCGTGCTTGTTTTGACGAAGAGGAAGCGACGCTGAGAAAGTCAATCCGCGGGATTGCTGTCAGTATGGCTGCGGCGGCGGAGGATTACCGGGATGCCGAGGACATAGGGGCAACCCACGAGGGGATTGTTCGCCAGGAGTATCTCAGAAAACTGTCGATTTACCTTTACGGGGCTTCTCGCTATGTTCGAGTGGCTCCAGAAATGGTCAACGATGGATCGTTGAGTAACGGCCCGAGGCGCCGCCACGACGAGCGGTTTGCTGGCTACGATCCAGACTTGAGCTAGATGGCTGGCTAGAGAGTAGGAGCTTGTATGGCTCGTTTCGACAATTCAGGTAGCCAAGGGAGCGGTTCCGCCGAAAAGCCGCCTAACTCAGCAGATCGGGTTGGCGGTGCGCCTCCGACTCGAGACCGCGGCTCGCTCTGGGTTAGGAGCTTGGAGTTCGGGGTCAAGAAGAGCCCCCTTCCTTTCCTGCGTCGGAGGAAGGCGCGGGAAGCAATGGGCAGCCTCGAGAGTCTCGGTTTCGACGATTTGCTTTTCGGAGATCCCGCAGTAAGCGCTAACACAAAGGCCCGCCATAATGAGCCTGGGGTTTTGCGGGGAGAGCTTGCCGATGCGATGGTTCGTATTGAAGACAAGTTTCATAGCGGAACCTACGATGCAGAGGCAATGCCTCTCGTGGAGGCTTACTTGGAGGAGCTCCGCAAATTAGCGGCTATACAGGTGAGGCGTGGTGAAATCATCGGCCAGCGCGTCGCCGATATCAAAGAGGCAAACACGCGGGCTTTTGTGGCGGTAAGCGAGCAGCGCGAAGCTCGTGCGGCGGAGATTCGGGAGGAATACGAGGCCGCGCAGCTTCCTTCGGTGATTCGCCAAGAGGAGCGCAATGCTCGCCGCGTGGCAAAAAAGGAGCGAGGAATTGCTCGCGAGCGGGAGAAAAACGAAAGGCGGCAGGCTGCTGCTGCGAAAAGGGCGATTAAAGAGTCCTATGAGATAGCGCGGAAAAAGAGGAAGGAAGCTCTTGCCGAGGCAGAAGCGGAGCGTCGGGCGGCCGCAAGGGCAATGCGGGAGGCCAACAGGCAGGCGCATGAGAGCTTGAAGACCAAGGACAAGGAGAAAGAGATCCTGTCTGCGCGTGCCGCGGCGGAGGCGTACGTAGAGCAAGAGCGTTTGAAGATTGCGAATGCGAGGGCTGCGATCAACGCTGAGGCGGCAAGGGAGGCTGAGCGGCTGGCTGAGGCGAAGGAGGCTATTGCTGCGGCGGAAGCCGAAGCGGCGGAGCAGATCCGCAAGCGTGCGGAAGCGGAGGCCGAGGCAAGGGAGCAAGCCCGTATTGCCGATGAGGAAAAAAAGGCGCGTGAAGAGGCTATCGCTGCTGAACTTAAAGCGCGTAGGGAGGCGGAGGAAGCCCGAAAAGAGAGGGAGGCTGCCGAAAGGAAAGCTGCAGAGGCGAAGAAAGAGTCTGAGTCCAAAGGCGAAAAGACGGAGGAGACGAAGAAGGCCGGCGGTTTTCGGGAAGCCGAATCGGTGGATCGCGAAATCGTTGAAACGGGGGGCTCCGAAGAGGCAGCCAGTGCCGAATCCGACTTTGTTGCCGAGGACGAATCGGATTCCAGCATCGATGCCGACGGGAGTCTCGAGGGCGAGACGGTTGAGGAAGCGGAGAGCGACGCCGGGGATGCCGCCGAAGACGGTGCTGTTGATGGCACCGGGGGTGCTGCCGAGGATGACGTCGACGGTGGCGTCGAGGGCAGTGCCAAGGATGCCGCCGGGGAAACAGGGGAGGAAGCCCGCAGGAAGCTCTTCGGAGCTGCTTCGCAACGTGTTGCCGATTTCGCTGCGAGAATGGGGGAGAGCATTCGGAACCGGCTTCCCGACAAGGATAACTGATGCGATTCAGCGGGGAGAGCGGTCGCGCCTACGTTACTTCCGATTCGCCTTTTTTTCGCGACGAAGAGGGAGATTACTATGCTCTAGAGGGAGCGGAAGGCCGCGCGGTCAAGACGTTACGGTCTTCCGTCCAGTGGCGGGTTCTCAACCGGGTGAGGCGTCAGATCGAGTTCAGCGTCCCCGATCGCGTTAAGAACGAGATCTGCTGGCCAGTCGACGTTGTGCATTCTAGAGGGGGTGTCGGCGACGGAGAGCTCGTCGGTTATGTGCTCACCTGCATGCCCGAAGGGGTGCCGATCAGCAAGCTGTACGGGCATTTCCCCTCCATGCACTTCGGAAGCAAAGTGCGTGTAGCGGAGAACCTCTGCATTGCAGTCAAGCATGCTCATGAGACCGGCTGGGTCGTGGGTGATATGAACCCTCGGAACATTTTGGTGGATGCTGGAACATGCCGCGTTTTCATTGCGGAGACGGGGGTTAGGCTGGAGAGAGGCAAGTTCCTCGGCCCTGGAACGTCCGAGTGGCTTCCGGTTGATTTGCAGGGTGTGGATTTGTGCAGCCTGTGTTCAGGGGGTCACTCCGAGGAGAGCGATCGATATGCCTTAGCCGTTCACGTATTCGCCCTCTTGTCTCGAGGCTGGCATCCGATGAGTTTCGCTCGGAACGGCTCGGACTCAATCAGAAATCTGAGCAACGAAAGAAAGCCTGAGGAGTCTCCTCGCCAAATCGCGGAAATGAGTTACGCGTTGCCGCGATGGGACATCGCAAAGGGAACGTATCCTGTAAGACGGTACAGGCTTTCATCGCTGCGGTTTCCTCTCCGGCTTTCCCGCTGCTTCAGGCGGGCGTTTGGCACGGGGTCGGGACGTTCTGATTCCTGTCGCCAGCCTGCGGAAGAAGAGCTCTTGAGGGGATTGCGTGCCCTGGGACGTCGTCCCCGGGCGATGCTCTCCATGCTTATTGACCACGATGCGAGACAGAACGAAGGTGCCGGCGTTGCGACGGCGACCGACGAAGATGCAAGGGATGCCGTTCTGCGTGTCGGTGTAGAGGCGGGGAGGGCTGATTTGCCTATTTCCGACGAACGGGTATATGGCAGGGTGACGCTTGCCCTCGCTTTGCTGACGGGGCTTAGCTATTGCTTTGGCTCGCCAGGTCGAACCGCGCCAGTCTTGGCGGCGGCGCTGGAAGGGCTTGGCCTCACGACGGCTTTAGAGTATTCGGTTGGCGTCGCTTTGGCTATAGCGGGGTCGCTTGCAGGCCTTGTATGCGTGCGGGTATTCCGCCAAGTTTGCGGCAGGCGAAAGACGCTGACGCTTCGCAGCTATTTCATCGCGTTTGCCTGCTCGGTTGCAGGCAGCTTTCTTTTGCCCGTGGCCTGTTTCTGGATGCGAGAGATGGCGGTGCGGTGAGAGGCTCGCAGCGAAATAGGCAAGGGCTGGAGATCCCGCAGACGGTTGACCATGTAGCCTGCTTCGTTGTTGTGGAAACGGGAGGTTCGGCTCCCGCTCTCTATACGCGCGCTTTGCAGGAGGCTGCAAGCGGTTTTACCGCGCGGCTGAAGAGCGAGGGATGGGGCAGGGAAGGAGTGCGAATTGGCTTTATCGAGGCAGGCCAGCAATGCGTAGTGTGGAGCAGACCCGGTCGAATCGAGGATTTTTCCGTTCCCTCTCTTCGGTTCGGGGGTGTTGCCGACTCTCCCCGGGCTTTTGCTGAGGCCGCTCAAGCGCTCAGGGAGCAACAGCTCGCCTGGGCGGAAAAAGGCATCCCATCCGTCCGTCCGCTCATTTTCTTTGTGAGAAGGGGCTCGGAAAAAAGTCATTCCCTCGAGCTTTTCGACGACGTATCTCGCGTCGAAGACGAGCGGGTCGAATCGCCAGACTGGCAAGTCGTGCAGTTCGACGATGTAACAGGTACGGGTGGTCGACTCGAATGGAGGCAATGGCAACGGGAGGCGCGAAATGCGTTTAGCCAAATTGCAGAGCGCCTACGGGAGTCCGTCGTTTCAGATAGGGGAGGACTATGAGCGGACCGAAAGGTTTCGATATCAGACTATCCGCTTGGGAGCAAGAAAGGCTGAGAGAGGAGAGGGAGAGGGAGGCGTGTCTGAATGCCTGCGAGAGCCTTATCAGGCGCATCGAGGCACATCGGGAGGCCTGCCGTACGCTTGGCTCGGAGATAGCGAAGCTGGGAGGATGCGAGGTTGTCGCAGCGAGCAAGCCTTTGCCCAGGTTAAAGGCAAGTTCCCTTGCTGAAGTGAAAAAGTGGCATTCGGAGTTGGATTGGATTTGCAAGAAGGTCGAAGAGGAGGAGGTGAGGCTGCGCGGCGAGCAGCTTGCTCTACAGTGGGAGCGGGATGTGCTGGTGCGTGCGCGTAGCGTTGCGGGGGCGGTTGACCTTTCTGCGATTAAAATCGATGCCAATGCGACACCTGCGTCTTCTCGCAAAACGAGCGTAGGGGATAAGCAGGTCAGACGAGACGACATTGAGTCTGCCCTGAGGGCGATTGCGGGCATTGGCGATAGCTCTCAGAGAGAAAAACTGGTTAGCCTGCTTGAAGGCGCGCAGTCTTTGGAAGACTCGAAAGCGCGCCATCGCGCAATTCTGGAGGTAAAAACAGAAGTGAACCTTGTTCTGGACAAACAGGACCTTCAGGCGATTGCGCGAAAAGAGCTCGAAGCCATTTCTCATGTAAACTCCGCTTCCGCCTCTGAAACGCGCAATTTCGCAGAGACGGTATGTGATAGGCAGTCTCTCGGTACGCTTCGCATGATGATAGCCGACGTGGTTGACGAAGATCAGGCAATGCGAGAGCAGCGTTATGTGGAGAACGCCTTAAAGGAAGTACTTGAGACTATGGGGTATTCCGTAGGGGAAGGGTTTACTGCAACAAGCTACGGTGATGTGGCGTTTGCCGAAATCAAAGAGGCTCCCCACCACGCAATTCGCTTCCAATACAGCCCGGGTAATGGCGGCCTGTACTCGCGGGTGGTGTCGGATGGACTTACGAGCGCGGCAGAGGATAAGGCGGAGGAGGAACGTAGCTGCGCGGCGGTATTCGCGGCTGCGAACAAGCTTTCCGAAGCGGGGATAGGCGTGCGGCTCCAATCCGAGAGGAAGCCGGGCGAGGTGCCCGTTGAGGTGGCCAAGGTCGCAAGGACCTCAATGCGGCAGCGTCGCTCCGAAGGGCAAAAGAAGAGACGCGAGAGGAATGCATAATGGATAATTGCGATGCTTCTGCCGCGGATAATGCATCGTGGCTTAACCCGGATTGCAAGGATACTCCCATGTGGATGCGCTCTCTGTATGCCTCCTTGCCAACGACCGGCACCTTCGTGCTTTTCGGGAATATCCACGATTTGCACCCTGTTGTGATTGGTGACGATTGCAGGCCGGATACGACTATCAATTCCATTTGGGAGGTTCTGAAGCGTTGCGGCTTCGATGGCGTTGTGGTCTTTGATCCTCTCAACGGATTTCGGGTTGCGAAAACGCGCGAATCGCTCGCTCCCGATGTTGTGCTTGGCGGACTCTCGTCACGCATCGGAGGCGAGCTCATGGAAACGCTGTCCCTTGATGGCAGGGGCCGCGCCGAAGCCCAATGTGGCCAGAGGGGCGTTTCGCCCTTTGCCGGCCTGAGCGCCTTGGCAGAAGCAGTGGCACGGGGCGCTAGCCCTTCGTTAGCCCTCGTCGTCGACTACACATCTCAGATGCGAGATGGTTCCTCGGCGGAAGATGAGGCGCTCTTGCAGGCGATGCTTGCTTCGGTCGAGATATCGAATTGCCATGCATTGTACAACGGTGCCCCCATCCGGTTCGGGCACGAGGGTTTTCCGGGCATGCTGCGTCATCCGGTGTTTTGGCTTGTGGATGCCGTAGATGATCTGCCTTCCTGGATGACGAACGGCGACGGCGTCCGCCAGATTCCTATCGCGAAACCCGACATCGACCTTCGCCTTCGGATGGCGGCGCTATTACTTCAGGGTCATGTCGAAGGGGACGATATACCCGCTGTGGCTCGTAGGTTTGCGGATGCGACCGAAGGCTTCTCGATGCGGGGCATGTACGAATCGGTCCAGCTTGCGCTACGTATGCGATCGGTGGCGCAAGATATAGAGGACGCGGTTAGGACCTATAGGCAGGGTCTGTCCGAAAATCCTTGGCAGAGTACGAGGTTACGAGAGCAGCTCATTGATGGCAGAGAGATTCTCGAAAGAAGGGTTTTAGGGCAGTCTGCCGCCGTCGATAAGGTCTTGGATATTCTCAAACGCTCGGCTCTTGGCCTTACGACCGCCCATAAAAAGAACCCGTCCTCTTGAACTGCGTCCCAAAACTTGGACGAATTAGTAAGGACTAAGCTGCTAAGGACTGATTTCGGAATTCCTCCGGAGTC